>JAZRPU010000219.1:0-33710 GCA_045649365.1 Eubacteriales bacterium
GATTAGGATTAGGAATAGGTATAGGTATACTGAACAAAATCAACATTTGTTCAATTTGCAAGATTTTGGAAAGATATTTTTTCTAAAAAAGCATATTCAACGTTCCTATTTCCCAAAATCAACATTTTTTCATTTTTGTGAAGTGGAATTTATAATACTAAAGCGAAAAAGCTTTAAAAGCGGGAAAATATAAAATTAATTGAAAAAATAATGTAAATCAATTTTAAGAGAAAAACTGAAAAGGATATAAAAAAATCCGCTCTCTTTTCAGAAAGCGGATAATTTTACATATATAATTTCAATTCCGTTTTTGGCGGAAAAGAATCTCCAAAATGAAGAATACAGCACAACCGACAGCATAGCAGATAATATCTTCGACAGCAAAGCCGGTGCCCATAATAATTCTGAAAAACTGAATATGTCCCAGTCCCAAAAGGTCAACGTAATTGTAAAACTGACAGACCTCAATGAACACCGCAAAGAAGAAAACGCACGTTGGCATAAGATAAACAGCTCTTCTTTTTACGGTATAGTTTCCTGCAAGAGGGAAAAATGCTCTTATAAAGCAACAAATAAGGGCTGTAACCAGAACGTCGCCAAAATAGGGACGAATAAAGCTATCGCGAACAAAAAGAGCGATATATACCTCGGCGAGAAAGATTATAAATGCTATAATTCCATATATAAATCTTAATTTGTTTTTCATCACAGATACCTTAATTTGAGGTAAACCACTTTTCAGAAGTTCTGAAAGCGTTTTCACCGCTTTTCAGATAAAACTGAAAATATATTCGAGTTTTCAGGCTGATACCGAAAACTTTTCTGCTACAACGCATTAGTCACAGCAAACGTCGGGAGCTTGTGGCTTTTTCACTTCGGGAGCGGGAGCTGTTGTGTCACCAATGCCTGTTGTTTCGGAGAAAAGCACGTTTGCTTTCGTCATGCTTACAGCATCGGTAGGAACGATTATTTTTGATGCTCTACCGTTAGACATTGCAACGAGAGCTTCATATTTTTTAATTTCAAGAACAGCTTCGTCTGCGCCTGCAGCTTTGAGAGCGGCAAGACCGTCTGCTTCTGCTTTTTTAGCAAGGAAAATCGCTTTTGCTTCACCTTCTGCACGGGCAATTCTTGCATCTCTTTCACCTTCTGCTGCAAGAATCATTGCTTGCTTGTCACCCTCTGCACGAGTGATAACAGCGGCTTTGTGTCCTTCCGCTTCGAGAAGAGTTTCACGTCTGTCACGTTCCGCTTTCATCTGTTTTTCCATGGCGTTTTGGATTTCAGAGGGAGGGATAATGTTTTTAAGCTCAACTCTATTTACTTTAATTCCCCATTGGTCTGTTGCAGAGTCAAGAATCTCTGTCATTCTTCCGTTGATAAGGTCACGGGAAGTCAAGGTATCGTCAAGCTCCAATTCACCAACGATATTACGCAAAGTTGTTGCTGTAAGGTTTTCCAATGCACTAATAGGGCTAACAGCACCGTATGTGAAAAGTTTAGGGTCGAAAACCTTGAAATAAACAACAGTATCTATCTGCATTGTAACGTTATCCTTTGTGATAACGGGTTGAGGTCTTGAGTCGAGAACTTGCTCTTTAAGTGTAACCTTGTTGGAAACACGGTCAAGTATAGGAATCAAAACGTGAAGACCTGCAGACCATGTGCCTTTATACTTACCTAAACGTTCAATAACGTATTCCGTTGCATGAGGCACAACCTTGAGGTTGCAAAGAATAAATATCCCCAGCACTGCTAAAATAATAATAACTACTTCGGGACCCATAAAAAATCCTCCTTTTTATATGGAAAAAATATACTATCCGTAAACACGGATTTGTCACGCACATTTTATCACAACGTTTATTATTTGTCAATATTTTTTCGTCAAGTCTATGAAAAATATGGATTCACAAAACCAACTTTTACAAAAGAGGGTCGGAAATTAACAAAAGAGCAATAATTATATATCTCTCTTTGTTTCAATATGCGGATTTTTTACTCCCTTGCTTTGATATATCGTTTTTCAAAGCAAAAAGAGATTATAATTTTCCTATTGCAAAACGGATTCAAAAGGTGCATAATATATATAATACAACTTGTAAAAATAAGCATAGGAATTTTCGGAGTGGGAAACGGGAAGAATTTACGTCTACAACAGATTAAGTCCCAAAAACATTAACTTGACAAAGCACCGAAGACCATAATTGAATATTGCAAAAAACGCTTTATCTTTGGTAAGAATTTTTGAGGACATCTGCGCGGGAAAATGCTTTTACCGTCATAGATATACTGTTTTAAAAGAAGACGTTGTGCAGACGGGAAACACTATAATAGTTCATGAATATGACAGACTTGGAAATGCTGATTAAGTAAGAGCGGAATTGGAGCATTTCAAAAAATAGGACAGCTTACTTCAATGCAAGAGCTGAAGCCAAACAACGATATATTTTTCAGATACGTTAGAGAACGTAAACCTGAACATCAAACGAAGGAAGGATTGAATTATGACCCGTGAAGAAAATGTTTTTTGGGCCAAAAGAAACTTGGTCGATACAATTTATAAAAGTGCAAGACTTGAAGGGGTGGCAGTTACCTATCCGCAAGCGGAAGCAATAATTTACAGTGGTAATCTTGCAGGATTGAAAGTTGACGAAATTACGGCAATAAATAACTTGAAACACGCTTGGAGCTTTGTTCTTGAAAATTTAGATTCCCCCCTTGACTACGCTTTTGTCTGTAAGCTTCACCAAATAATCGGCAATAATATTATTTACAATGCGGGCGTTATAAGAACGAGCGAGGTCTATAGCGATGGAATAGACCCGAATGTTTGGAAACCTTCGATTCCGAATGAAGATGAGTTTCAGTTAACGTTAAGACGTATCAGACTTATGGAAAACCCCACGGAACGTGCAATAGAAACGATGTTATATTGCGCGAGAACTCAACCGTTTTGGGATGGCAATATACGAACAGCTATATTGGCTGCAAATCAAATTCTGGTATCTCACGGACAAGGAATTTTATCCGTTTCAGAATCCGAAATAGAAGTATTTAAAAAATTGCTTGTAGAATATTATGTAACAGGAGAAAAAAACAATATTTCTCAATTTATTTATGATAAATGTATTTATAGTGTGGATTTTGAGAAAGACCGTGAAAACTCAATGAAAACGTTGCCCGAATTGAATCTTGATTTAGCCAAAGAACAGTTAAAGGCTGATAGAGAGAAATTAGCGGAATTTTTAGAAACACACACAACAGAAGATTGGCAAAAGAGAATATCGGAACACTTTTTCCTTACTTCTTGAACGTACCGTCTTTATCTATTAAATTATATATATCTCTTTTTGCGCTCAAGACGTCTTTTTACCTCCTTAAACGAGGATAGGAAAAAATGTTGTGATTGGAAAAACAGACCCCGAAGGCGTACCTCCGTACGTCAAGAGGGGATGTTTTTTCAAAGCAAAAAGAGATTATATTTGAAAAACCGCTTTTGCGGTTTTTCTTTCCTCATTTCTTGAACGGGATAAATATATCAATTATGCTATATAAATAGTAATACTCTCTCTTTTTGCGCTCAAGACATCTTTTTACCTCCTTAAACGAGGATAGGAAAAAATGTAGTGATTGGAAAAACAGACCCCGAAGGCGTACCTCCGTACGTCGAGAGGGGATGTTTTTTCAAAGCAAAAAGAGATTATATTTGAAAAACCGCTTTTGCGGTTTTTCTTTCCTTATTTCTTGAACGGGATAAATATATCAATTATGCTATATAAATAATAATACTCTCTCTTTTTGCGCTCACGGCATTTTTTCCATCCTCAAAGGGTCATATCAAGCAACATCATCACAGCAAATCCCCCCGTCGCCCCTACAGTACCCATTCCAAACTCACCGTGGGCTTCGGGAATAAGCTCCTCGGAAACAACGTAAATCATCGCTCCCGCAGCAAAGGATAATAGATAGGGCAAAAATGCAGTTACTTGAGATACAAGCAAAATCGTTGCAAGTGTACCCAATGGCTCAACAACTCCGGAAAGGACTCCCGAAAGGAATGCTTTGCCTTTCCCCTCGTTTCGCTTTGGCAGAGAAATTATTGCGCCTTCGGGAAAATTCTGAATTGCTATTCCAACGCTTAAAGCAAATGCGGAAGAAAAGGTCACCGTTCCGTTATTTGCCATAAGTCCTGCTAAAACCACTCCCACAGCCATTCCCTCGGGAAGATTGTGAAGAGTTACCGCAAAAGAAAGCATGGATTTCCGCTTTGTTTTTTTTAGCTTTAAAACAGCAAAATCCAAAGCCATCAGAAAAACCGCACCAAAAACGAATCCCACAAAAACAGGAACCCAGCCCGCCATTTCCTCGGCGGGTATGAGAAGTGACCACACAGAAGCCGCCATCATAACTCCCGCGGCAAATCCGTATAGAAGCTTTTCTGCATTTTTATTTATCCTCTTGAAGAAGAAAACAAGAGCCGAGCCAAAGGAAGTTCCGAAAAACGGAAGGAGAGCAAGAATTAATATTTGTATGTTTTTTATATTCACGTTAATTTTTCACCTTTGTTTTTATTGTCACTAAAAGTATATTCTTAAACACTCTCCTTTGATATAAAACATTCTTTTTAACGTAAAAACTTTATTTTTATAAATAAAAACTCCAATTTAATAAATTACAACATATTTGTTGACAGCAAAAATGTTCTTTCTGTCGCAATTTTTAGTTGCAAATTTCAAAATTATTAACAAATTGTTTGCAGCAAATATATATAACAATATAATATAAAATGATATTATGTTTTTAATAAAACAAAAAACAAATTTATGTTTTACGCTGTCACAATCAGCAGAAAGGAAAAAAAATGAAAAATATTAAAAAATCACTTTCGTTTTTACTCTCTATCGCGCTGTTAACTTCTGTTTTCTCTTTAGGTGTTTTCGCAAGCTCCGTTGAAGCCACCTCGGGCATTTGCGGAGAAAATCTTACGTGGACTCTTGATTCCGAGGGCACACTCACAATATCTGGTGAGGGCGAAATGTATGGCAACCGTTTTGATTCTATTGCTGAAAAAATAAAATCTATTATTATCGAAGACGGTGTTACAAGCATTGGATATAGAGCGTTCTCTGTTTGTCCCGCTCTAAAATCTGTTACTGTTGGAAATACTTTAGAAATTATAAACATGTCTTCATTTTATGGATGCTCCAATCTTGAATCGGTTACGTTGGGTAATTCCATCAAAACCATTGGTTATGAAGCTTTTTATGGCTGTTCCTCCCTTAAAACCATTCTTATTCCAGAATCACTCACACAAATAGATGGCGGCGCTTTTTATGGATGCTCCTCTCTTGAATCCTTTTCAATCCCCAAAAACGTTACTTCCATTGGAAACAGAACATTTGTAGGATGTTCTTCACTTAAATCTATAACCGGTCACAATGATATTACATCTATTGGAGAATTAGCATTTACCTCTTGCACAATGCTTGAATATTTTACAATAGGTGACTCCATTGAAACAATCGGAATACAAGCATTTCATGATACTAAAAGCTTAAAAGCAATAAATGTTTCAGAAAACAATAAAAACTTTTCTTCAGTTGACGGTGTTTTATTTGACAAAAATAAAACAACTCTTATTATCTATCCAAAAGCTAAAACAAACGATTCGTATAAAATCCCCGACTCTGTAACAAGCATTGAAAAAGAAGCTTTCTCCTGTTGTTTAGCCCTTAAATCTATCGAAATTCCTGACTCCGTTAATTTCATAGGAGGCTATGCATTTAATGGATGTGAATCTCTTGAATATATTAACATTCCCAACTCCGTTGACTCTATAGAAGATTGCGCCTTTAATTTATGTACTTCTCTCGAGTACATAACTCTCCCCCGTTCAGTTACTCGCATAGGCACTATGGCATTTTTAGGCTGCTCTTCACTTAAAGAAGTCACAATTGTAAATCCCGACGCTATCATCGAAAGTTACTCATTAGGACAGTATTATTCTCAAATAGGAACATTTGAAAACTACGAAAACTTTACCATTACAGGCGTAAAAAACTCTACAGCAGAAAAGTATGCAACTGAAAATGGATTTGATTTCATATCTTTAGATATTACCACGATTCCCGAAAACGAGTATTACCTCGATAAAGAAGAAGGTACAATGCCCAATGTTGTAGAAAAAACAACAGCCTCTGATATTATTTCCACACTTGAACTTTATGGAATAAACGCCACCATTACAGATAAAGAAGGAAACGCTATAGCCGATAATAAATTCGTTGGCACGGGCTGTAAGGTTGTAATTGCTGACATCAAATACACAGTTATCGTTAAAGGTGACGTGGACGGTGACGGCAGTATTTCCACCACAGACTATTTGAGCATAAAAGCTGCTTTATTAGGGGGTATTAATTTGCAAAACGAATACAAAAATGCCGCAGACTGTGATAAAAGCGGTGCTATTGATACTTCCGACTATCTCAAAGTCAAAAGCTACTTTTTAGGCTCATTTAATTTATACGCTTGATTATTTACGAAAAATCCACTTAAAGTAAAATAAAAACTATATTTCATAAACAAAAAGCTGTTGCAACGTTTTAATGTTGCAACAGCATTTTTTATTTTAAGGATTTTCAGAAATCTTTTTGGATTTAGCTTCTGAATGAGCCTTTTCCAATTCCTCAATACGTTTTTTCAGTTTTTCCAGCTCTGCAGAAACAGGGTCGGGAATATGAACGTGGTCAAGGGTTTCTTCGGGTTTTTCTCCCTTTATTCTCACAACCTTGGCGGGAATACCTACCGCTGTTGCTTCTTCGGGAATTTCCTCAAGGACAACTGCATTTGAAGCCACGCGAGAGCCGTTACCAACAGAGAAAGAGCCTAAAACCTTTGCACCGCACCCAACGAGGACACCGTCACCTATGGTAGGGTGACGTTTTTTCTTCTCTTTACCAGAGCCGCCCAAGGTAACACCCTGATATACAAGCACATCGTCACCGATAATTGCAGTTTCACCGATAACAACGCCCATTCCGTGGTCGATTACAAAGCGTTTGCCGATTGTAGCACCTGGGTGAATTTCTATACCTGTGAAAAATCTTGCAAGCTGTGAAACCGCACGGGCAGAAAAGGTATATCCCTTTTTGTGAAGCTTGTGAGCAAGTCGGTGAGCCAAAATAGCGTGAACGCCGGGGTAAAGAAGCAAAACCTCAAGCTTACTTTTGGCGGCAGGATCTCTTTTAATATAAGCATCTAAAGTGTTATCAATTTCCCTTACAAGCTTACTTTGAGAGATTTCAGCTTTCACACATTTCTTTTCCTGCCTATAGGTTTTAAGAATCAAAGCGATTATTTCTTTTATGACAGCCTTATCTTCTTTAATTTCTTCGTTTATGGATTTCTTTATATCTGAATAAACAGACTTCCAAAAATCTAAATAAGTCATTATTCAATCACCGTATAGAATCCGCAAGGACGAATGCTCAAAACGAAACAGCAGTTTTCGCCGAAGCATTTTTCCATGTTTTCAACAAAATCAGCTTTTTTATCGTTGGGAACGTATGCCTGAATGGTACCCGCAAAACCGCCTCCGTGAACGCGGGCAACCTTTGCGCCCGACTTTTTAGCCATTGTAAGAGCCAAAGAGATAGAACGTTCGGTTACGGAACAGCAAGGATAGATGTTCTGAAGATTATATTCAGAAGAATTGCCCGAGCCTTCAACGTTTGCGAAATAGGTTTCCAATTCGCCTTTTTTGAGAGCTTCTCTCTGAACGTCAACACGGTCGTTTTCATCAAAGAAGTGAATAGCGCGGAGAACTGCTCTGTCCCCTACTTTTTTGCGGATAGCACCGATATTTTTATAAAATTCCTCTTTGTTAACGTAACGGAGAGTATCTTTTCCGAATATTTTTGCAACACTCTTCATTTCAGCGGGAATAGCCGCATATTCGGGAGTGAGGTCAGCATGGCTTCCGCCCGCATTTACAACGATAAGAGAATATCCGTGAGCGTTGAAATCGATATCAACCTTTTCAATACGTGCTTTTCCGTTTACGGATTCATCAAAGTCGATAGCAACAACACCGCCTACAGCAGATGCCATTTGGTCCATAAGACCGCAAGGCTTTCCGAAAAATTCGTTTTCTGCATATTTACCCGCAACTGCAAGCTCATAAGGAGTAACTACGCCTTCGTTATAAAGTCCGCTGATGATACCGCCTACAACTACCTCGAAAGCGGCAGAGGAAGAAAGACCGCTTCCCGTTGCAACTCTTGATTCTGTATAAGCGTTGAAACCGCCCGTTTTGTATCCGTTTTTATTGAAATAATCTGCAATTCCCTCAAGAAGTGCATTTGATGAGCCTTTTTGAGCTTTTTTAGGGTCAAGTCTGTTAAGGCTTGCAGTATTTTCGCTTTCATATCCAACAGAACGGAGTCTGATTTTATCATCATCTCTTTTTCCTGCAACAGCTATTATATCAAGGTCAACAGCGGCGGCAAGAACTTTTCCGTGGTTATGGTCTGTGTGGTTACCCGAAAGCTCTGTTCTGCCGGGGGCAGAGAAAACGGAAACCTCTTCATCGCCGTATAAATCCTTATAGCTATTTAAAAGATAAACGTATCTGTTAGCAGCTTCATCATAGGTTTTTTGGGGATAAAGCATGGAAAAAGTGTTTTTATATTCACCGTTTTTAATGTTTTCGATAATTTGAGTAACTTTCATATCAAAAAGATTTCTCCTTTTTAAAATTACATATTTAAATACTTTTTCTGTTCTTCCGTTAAAACGTCAAGCTCAATACCCATAAATTTGAGCTTACGCATGGCAACGTCGTTATCTATTTCTTCGGGAACGGGAACTACCTTGCCTTGAATTTTATCTCTGCTTGTTACGAGATAAAGCACGGAAAGTGCTTGAATTGCAAAGCTCATATCCATAATTTCAGCAGGGTGACCGTCACCTGATGCCAAGTTAACAAGTCTGCCTTCAGCGATAACGTAGAGCGTATTTCCGTTTTTGAGGGTATATCCCATTATATTCTGTCTTGCTTCGAAGGATTTTTCAGAAAGAGCTTTAAGACCCTTAACGTCAACCTCAACGTCAAAGTGACCTGCATTACAAAGAATTGCACCGTCTTTCATTTTCAAGAAGCTTTTTTCTGTGATAATATCTCTGCAACCTGTAACGGTAACAAAAACGTCACCAAGCTCTGCGGCTTTTTCCATGGGCATAACCTTGAATCCGTCCATAACCGCTTCAATTGCTTTAACAGGGTCAATTTCCGTTACGATAACAGATGCGCCCAAGCCCTTTGCTCTCATGGCAACACCTTTACCGCACCAACCATATCCCGCTACAACAACGTTTTTACCTGCAACGATAAGGTTTGTTGTTCTGTTTATACCGTTCCAAACGGATTGGCCCGTTCCGTAACGGTTATCAAAAAGGTATTTACATTTTGCATTGTTAACGGTTATCATAGGGAACATGAGCTTTCCATCTCTGTCCATGTTTTCAAGACGATGGATACCCGTTGTTGTTTCTTCACAACCGCCCAAAACCTTTGAAATCAAATGAGGGTATTTGGAATGAATGCAGTTGATAAGGTCACCGCCATCATCAATGATAACGTCGGGTTCAGCGGCAATTACAGCGGAAATATGGCTTTCATATTCTTCTGCGGTTGCACCGTGTTTTCCGAAAACGTTCATTCCCTCGTGAGCAAGAGCTGCCGCAACGTCATCTTGTGTGGAAAGGGGGTTACAGCCTGTAACGTACATTTCCGCACCCATTGCAGAAAGTACCTGACAAAGTCTTGCGGTTTTTGCTTCAAGGTGGATAGAAAGGGCAATTCTTTTGCCCTTAAGGGGTTTTGATTCTTTGTAATCTTCTTCAATAGAATTAAGCAAGCTGGTGAATTTTTTAACCCAATCTATTTTCAGCTTACCGCTTTCCCAAAGGTTAATATCTTTAATATCTGTCATATTAAGTACTCCTTTATCCATTAAGTTGATATTTTCGGATTATGCATATAAATCCATGTCGCCTATAAAATAGCTTTTGATTCTGATATAATCCGTCGAGTCAATTTCTGCGCTTTTATCTGTATCAGCGGCAGTAAAATAAACGCTTTCGAGAGTAGAATTACCTAAAAATACCGCTTTAATTTTAAGATAGTCCGTTGAGTCAATCTCACCCGTTCCGTCAACGTCGCCTTTAACAACAACTGTATATTCGCTTCCGTCTGAAATAGAAACTTTGCAACCCGTTCCAACGGAGGAATCCGAAGAGAGAGGCGTTTCATCTTTATCAAAAACAGTAGCTGTAATTCCGTATTCCGCAAGATTTGAAATCAAATCAGATGCAGTTGTTTTTTCTGTAACGTTTGGCATTATTTTATTTTGTTCATCTAAATATTCCTTGCTGTCAGCCTCGGGAAGCTTTGGTTTGCTTTCCATGAAAGCTACGGGGAAATTGTTTTCCACCGCATAAGAATGAGCGGTGGAATCTTTCACAACCTCCATAGAAAACCCTTCAACGCGACGGATTCCTTGAGAGGTAACGAATTGGTAACCCAAAGCATAAGAGCCTATTGTTTCAACGCTTTCGGGAACAGAAATGCTTTTCAAACGAGAACAATCGTAAAACGCGCTTTCTCCGATTTCTTTGAGAGATTCGGGAAGTCCAACGTAATACAAGGACTGGCATTCCGTAAAGGCAAGCTTACCTATTGATTTCAAATTGTTTTCAAAATACATGCTTTCAATAGCGCAACTCCAAAAAGCGTCTGATTCTATAGTTTCAAGAGATTTTCCGAAAGTAACGGTTCTCAAAGCTTCACTTTTAAAGAAAGCCGCGCTTCTTATCACGGTAACGGAATCGGGGATATTTATACTGCGAAGAGCAGTACATTTTGCGAAAGTATATTTGCCTATTTCTTTTATGCCCTCGGGAACAGTGATTCTTTCAAGAGAGGTACATAACGTAAACGCAAATTCTCCTATTGCTTCAAGTTGAGCAGGCATAGTTACGCTTTTCAAGCTTTGGCATTTGTAGAATGCCGCGTTGCCTATAGATAAAACAGAATCGGGAATAATTACGTTACAAAGAGAAGTATGATTGGAAAAAGCATAGTTTCCGATGCTTGTTATTCCATCTTTGATGATAACTTCTTTAACGCCTGTTTCCCAAGGAGCGTTTTCTGAATTGGTTTTGTCTGCCATTGCACCGTTTCCCGAAATTGTCAGAGTACCTGTGGAAGAAAGAGTCCATTCAACTCCTTCCCCATAAGTTCCGCTGCTTTCTGTGGCGAAAGCACCAACAGAAAAAAGGGAAGAAATAACACAAAGCACAGATAAAACCGATATGAATTTGAAAATTTTTTTCATATAATCCTACCTACGCGAAAAGCTCAAAGGATTTTTTCTCCCATTTCGCGTCCGCCAAGGATGTGGAAATGGAGATGAAAAACTGTCTGACCTGCATTTTTGCCACAGTTGGAGATAACTCTGTATCCCTCTTTAAGCTCGGGGAGAAGAGAGGCAACCTTTGGGATTGCCTTCATCACTTCACCGATTATTTTTGCATTTTCTTCGTTAATTTCGTTAACTGATTCTATATGTGCTTTTGGAATGAGAAGAACGTGAACGGGAGCTTGAGGATTGATATCCTTGAAAGCAAAACAGTATTCGTCTTCATAAACAACGGTTGAGGGAATCTCACCTGATGCTATTTTACAAAAAATGCACATATTATTTTCCTCCGAGAATAGCTTCTACAGCGGAAAGAGCTTCGTCTAATTTAGAAACGTCTTTACCGCCACTTGTTGCAGAATCGGGTCTTCCACCGCCTCCGCCACCTGTTATTGCAGATACCTGCTTGAGAATATTACCTGCATGTGCGCCCTTGGATACGGCATCTTTACCGCAACCTGCAGCAAAGGTTATTTTTTCTCCCACAACAGAAGCAAAAACAACAACTGCATTACTATCTCTTGATTTAAGGTCATCAATAACGTTTCTCAACGTATCAACTGCAACGCCTTCAAATTTAGCGGTGCAAACCTTAAATTCTCCAACGGATTTCGCATTTTCAAAGGCAGACAATGCTTCAGTAAGAGCTAATTTGGTTTTCAAAGTGTCAAGCTCTTTTTTCATTGCCTTCATTTCTTCGGAAAGGTCTGCGCAACGTTTTGCCACGTCGTCTGTGCCTGTGATTTTGAGAACAGCTCTTGCCTTTGATATGGTTTCTTCGCTGTTATTAAGTCTTGAAATAATGTTTTTACCTGTAGTACCTTCTATTCTTCTGATACCCGCGGCAACGGAGCTTTCGGAAATAATCTTGAAAAGGCCCGCTGAGGCGCTATTGGAAAGGTGTGTTCCTCCGCAGAATTCCGTTGAGAAGTCACCCATTTTAACAACTCTTACAAATTCACCGTATTTTTCACCGAAAAGTGCGGTTGCACCTGTTTTTTTAGCTTCTTCAATGGGCATTTCCACAGAAGTTATGGGTTGAGCGGAAAGAATGAAGTTATTAACCATGTCCTCAACCTCGCAAATGTCAACGTGGGACATTGCTTTATTGTGGGTGAAGTCGAAACGAACGCGCTCTCCATCAACGTAAGAGCCTGACTGTTCAACGTGGTCACCCAAAACCTTTTTGAGTGCCGCTTGAAGCATGTGTGCGGCAGAGTGGTTACGCATAATAGCTTCTCTTCTTAATATATCTATTTGAGCATTTTCAATTTTTCCAAGGGAAACGCTTCCCGAAATTACTGTTCCGATATGAGCAAATTTATCTCCGCAAACCTTTTTAGTGTCACGAACAACAAATTCTCCGTTTGCTGTGGTGATAACGCCCACATCTCCCACCTGTCCGCCGCTTTCAGCGTAGAAAGGTGTTCTGTCCAAAATAATCATAGCGTCGCCTGTAGCTTCAGAGGCGGCTTCGTTATCGGCAATAATGCAAATTATTTCTGCATCGTTCAAAGACGTTTCTTCATATCCCACAAATTTAGTTGCAGGAAGTCCGCTTACCAATGCGGCAGAATCATCACTCCAGCCTGCATCGCCCGTTTGAGCGGCTCTTGCGCTTCTTGCACGTTCTTTCTGTTCTTTCATGAAAGCGGTAAAGCCTTCTTCATCAACGGTAAGTCCGTTTTCTTCTGCAATTTCTTTGGTTATATCCATGGGGAAGCCGAAAGTATCGTAAAGCTTGAAAGCATCTTCACCTGAAATTGCGGTTTTGCATTCAGTCTTAACGCTGTCGATTATTTTTTCAAGGAGGTTTATTCCCGAATCAATAGTTTTTGCAAAGCGTTCCTCTTCTGCGGAAAGAACACTCTTGATAAATTCTTTCTTTGATTCCAATTCGGGATATGCGCCCTTGCTTTCAGCGATAACCGTTTCGCAAAGGGTTGTGAGGAAGCCCGCTTTTATGCCAAGCAATCTTCCATGTCTTGCAGCTCTGCGGATAAGACGGCGGAGAACGTAGCCTCTGCCTTCGTTGGAGGGCATAACACCGTCACTTATAAGGAAAGTGGAGCTTCTGATGTGGTCGGTGATAACACGGAGGGAAACGTCATGGTCATCTGCAGATGCGGTATATTCTCTTCCCGACATTTCACAAACCTTAAGCATAACGTTTCTTATGGTGTCAACCTCGAACAAGTTGTTAACGTCTTGCATAACACATGCAAGTCTTTCAAGGCCCATACCCGTATCAATGTTGGGGTGTTCCAATCTTTCATAGTTTCCTTTACCGTCACCGTCAAATTGGGTGAAAACGATATTCCAGATTTCAAGGAATCTGTCACAATCACAGCCAGGCTTACAGTCAGGGCTTCCGCAACCGTATTTTTCTCCTCTGTCGAAATAGATTTCAGAGCAAGGACCGCAAGGGCCAGAGCCGATTTCCCAGAAGTTATCTTCCTTGCCCATTCTGTAAATACGTTCAGCAGGGATTCCCGTTTTAATCCAGATATCTCTTGCTTCATCATCGTCAAGGTAAACGGAAACGGAAAGAAGCTCTTCGGGAATTTCCATTACTTTAGTTAAAAATTCATACGCCCACGGAATAGCCTCGGATTTGAAATAATCTCCAAAGGAGAAGTTACCGAGCATTTCAAAGAAAGTACCATGGCGGGCAGTTTTGCCCACTCTGTCAATGTCGGGCGTACGGATACATTTCTGACACGTTGTAACTCTTTTGCGGGGAGGAGTGAGCTCACCTGTGAAATATAACTTAAGGGGAGCCATACCCGCATTAATCAAAAGAAGTGATTTATCGTTGTGAGGAACGAGAGAAAACGAGGGAAGTCTGAGGTGACCTTTAGTTTCGTAGAAAGCCAAATACTTTTCACGAATGGTGTTAAGCGACATGAATTCCATAATCTTTGTTTCCTTTATCTATAATAATGTTATATTTATTGCAACCTAAAAATATTATTTATAATTCCGCATTCCGCATTCCGCATTAATTATTCATCGTCATCATCAGCGACAGCTGCAACAACCGTAGCCTTTGGAACGATTTCTCCCGCTTTTGTGAGAGCAATTTTAGTGAGAAGCGGGCCTACAAGCTCATAAACGAGAACAGCGAAAAGGGAGATATTTCTGATTATTTCGCCTGCTCCCTCCAACTCGTTTGCCGCTTGTAAGGACATACCTAAAGCAACGCCCGCTTGAGGAAGAAGTGTTACGCCTAAATATTTAACGATGTTTTTGTCTTGCTTCATCATTTTTGCTCCAAGGTATGAGCCAAAGCATTTACCAAAGGAACGAGTGATAATATAAACAACGCCAACGCCTACAACAGCAACGCTTGTGAAAACGGAAAGCTCTAATTCCGCGCCACTCAAAACGAAGAAGAGAACGAGCAAAGGAGCTGTCCATTTATCTGTTTTTTCCATAAGCTCTTCTGAAAAATCACAGATGTTGCAGAATACAGTTCCGAGAATCATACAAGTGAGAAGAGAAGAGAATCCGATATGTATGTCTGTACCGGGGATTTCAAATTTCTGAACGGTTATTCCCACGGTAAGCATTATAAAGGTTACGGAAAGGCAAAGTCTTTTACTGTTGGATTTAAAATATTTTTCCAATGCGGTAAAGAACAAGCCCATAACAACACCAACGATAATAGATGCAAGCACCTCTATGATGGGGTTAACAACAACAGAAACAAGGCTGAACTCGCCGGAGTTTAAAGTTTTTGCGATACCGAAAGAAACAGCAAACACAACAAGACCGATAGCATCATCAAGAGCAACTATGGGGAGCAATATACTTGTAAGAGGGCCTTTTGCCTTATATTGCTTAACAACCATAAGAGTCGCTGCGGGAGCTGTTGCAGTAGCAATAGCACCAAGGGTAATTGCAACGGGGAGAGGAATTACGTCTTTTCCAAAGATGAAATACAACGCGATAAGTCCCGCATCAACAACAAGCGTTGCCATTAAAGCCTGAATAAAGGCAATAACCGTTGCCGCTTTACCCGTTTGCTTAAGCTGTGATAAACGGAACTCGTTACCGATAGCAAAAGCGATGAATCCAAGAGCTACCTGACTCAAAATGTTATAATGAGTAACGTCGTCATGACTGATAAAGCCAATTCCTTTTATGTCAAGGCTTCCCAAGCAATAAGGGCCGATAAGAATACCCGCAATAAGATACCCTGTAACAGCGGGAAGCTTTAATACCTTTACAACTCTGGACATAAGAAGTCCCGCGAAAATTGCGATAGACAAGCTGAACAGCGTGGGCGTTAAGGATGAAGCTCCCGCTGTCAATAAGATTTGCGTTTCCGCAAGTGTTTCCATAACCATTTTAAAAAAGCACCTTCGTTCTTTAATTATTAGCGTTAAAACGCCATTAGTTTAATTTTTGGCATAAAAACGCCATCGATTTAATAGAATATCACTTTTTTAAAGCTTTTTCAAGATTAATTATCTACTTATTTGTATATATTTTATTAACCGAACACGCTTTTTGCATCTTCTATGAGAAGTTCAATTCTGCTGTGGTTTCCGTTTTTAACTATTTTTCTCAAATAATTCATTTGAGATATCCAGAAATTATAGTTGAAATATGAGCCTTTTCCGTCGGCGATATACGCTTCTTCCCAGCGGTCGTTATTTTCGGGGATATCTTCTTTCAAAATCTCCTCGAAATAATCGATTCTCGCCAGAACGTATTCATCGGAAAGGGTGTTTTGTGCATGATAGTCAAGTCTTTCAAGGAAAAGCTTTTTAAATTCAGAGTTTACCTTCAAAAGTCTTATGGGAACGTTATAGGAGGCGTAGTCACTTGACGAGCCTGTAATTTTTGTAAGGGGTTGTTTTGTTCCCCAAAATCCCAAATCCAAGTCGAAGAATATAAGCTTCCATTTTGCATCCTTGCTTTCACGGTAATAGCGGATATTGTCAACATCTCTGTCCCCTGCATATCCACGGAAAATATACCAGTCCGCCAGACTTTCCACGTCAAGATATTTGCAAACGTATTGGTAGTTTTCCGCTTTTTTCATATCGTTGTTTTTCATGAAGCTGATAAGCGCTTGCCAATCGTCAAGGTCTGCATCAGTTCCCTTTTCCAAGCGATATCCGTAACGGATAATAGCCGCATCGTCGGGGTCTGTGCCATGGTGTGATGCAACAAAATCTTCATTTATACGTTCGCGAATGAAATAAATTCCCATATATTCCCCGTTTATATAAAGAATAACGGGTCTGTAGGACTGAACAAGCAAATTAGTATCTGCAGAAAGTGCCAAAGAAGTAGCAACCTCATCGCGAACTCCTGAAAAATACCAATCCTGCGAGCCGCCTCTGATAACAAGGTCAGTAAATGAATCTATATTAAGGTTATCAAAGAGCTTGTAATCAAGAGATGAAGCTCCGTATTTTCCTCTGAATTTAACCTTGAAGCTTTTTTTGCTTTCATATCTTCCCGTTGAGCCGAACATAGAGAGTCCGCAATCGATATTGAATTCTTCTTTACCGTTAACGAAGAAAGAAAGGTTAATTTCCTTTGTCCAGCTCTTTGTGGGGTTAGCGTAAATACCCGAAGAGCTGCTCCAGATATCATTTTCTGCCGCGCTCATTTTCAAAACGGGCAAATTAGAGGTTTCATTGATAAAATATGCACAAGTTATGGTTTTACTTGGGATTTTTTTACCATCAAAGGCCTTTATTCTTATGGAAAGGTTTTTATCAACGGTAATAGCTCCGCTGTATTTAGCGGAAGATTTTGTGGGTTCAGACCCGTCGGTAGTATAATACATATCGCCCTCTCCCGCAAAAGTTACGGCAAAGGCGTTATTATACATACCCGATTTCACAGAGGGAACGGGGTCGGCTGTCAATTCACTCTCCCCGCTTCCGTTTTCTTTCCCGAAGGTGGGTGCAGAGAAGTACACAAGCTCATTTCCGCTTCTTCCAAAGCTCACTTCAGCGGGACAAGCTTCAAACCAAAGTGCATCAACAGGCATTCCGTCTTTATAAGTCAGATAAACGCATTCGCCCGAGGAAGAAAGCTTGAAAGGAACTTTATCTCCGTCAGCGGCAATAACGTATTTTTCTCCCGCTTTGAGAGTAACGTTGGGGAGCTTATAAGCCAAAAGTGCTTTTTTATCGTCGGAAATATAATAATCCGACAGGTTAATAGCAGATGAAGACGTATTTTTAAGCTCTATAAGGTCATAATACTCACCGTTTATAGCATAAACCGTTGAGTTTGAAGCGATAATTTCGTTCACCACAAGATTTTGCTTCAAAGAGGCTCTGTAAGAAACGAAACCCTCGTAAGTGTTTTCAAATCCGGGAGAGGGATAATCGTTCACACCGTCTTCCGTGTAGGATTTATTTTTTTCGCTCACTTCCATGTCAAGCTTGCTTGACAAGGTTTTTTCCTTCGCATTATAAAGATAAACAGTTTCTCCCAGCTTGCTCAAGGAGAAGCCCAAATCTGCACAGGACACAACAACGTATTCCTTTGCGCCAATGGTAATATCGGGAAGCGAATATTTTCCCACGTCGTTTCCGTCATCGCTTATGCGATAATCAGAAAGGGAGGCAGATTTATCCGATGGGTTATATATCTCAATCCAATCTTCATACATAAGCTGCCAGAAGCAATCGTTATTCGCCATAGCCTCTGTAATTTTAAGCTGATTACTGCTACCCGCGGGAACTTCTGTTTCTCCTATACCATTTGAAGATTCCGTTTCGCCCTTACTTTCAGTTTCAGAGCCTTCGCCATCAGCTTTGCTCTCTGAATATTCCGAAGATTCTCCACCCAAAGAGTCTTCAGAAAACTCTGAAAGAGTATCCCATGCCTCACAAGAACAAAGGATAGCAAGAATCAAGGACATTATCAGAACTTTGAAAGAATAATTCATAAATTTCATTTTCACCCCGCCTTTTTAATAATTTCAAAAAAAAGCAAAAAACACTTGAAATTTATTCAATAAACATATATAATGTATAAAAAGTGCATTTTTGCGAAAATCCGCAAAATACAAGGCTTGCTTTTCTCTTTATTATACAATTATTTTTCCCGCATTTCAACAGTTTTTCAAAAGTTTTTGCGGTTTTTTGAAAATATATTAAAATCATAACAATTCTGAAAGGAATATACAAATGAAAAAGCCTATTATTGCCATCACTCCCTCCTATGACGAGCGCAGAGTTCTTATCAACCGCGCATATATGGATGCCGTTCAGCAAAGCGGAGGTATTCCCTTGCTTCTCAATCTTTCTTTTGATGCCGACGTTATGGAAAGCTATGCTCAAATTGCAGACGGTTTCCTTTTCACAGGCGGTGACGACGTTGACCCAAGAAAATACGGCGAAACTATCCATGAGGGATTTGGCGATTTTTGCCATGAAAGAGATACGTTAGAGCTTCCTTTGGTTAAACGTGTTTATGAGCTTAAAAAACCAATGATGGGTATTTGCAGAGGAATCCAGACTATTAACGTTGCCTTTGGAGGCACACTTTATCAGGATATCCCCATAGAGTTTTCAAAGAAAATGAAACATGCTCAACCAGCTCCCTACAACGTTCCCTCTCACACGGTTAACGTTTTGGAAGGCACAGAGCTTTTTGACATAGTAGGTGACAGCCTTTGCGAAGTTAACAGCATGCATCACCAATCAGTAAAAAAATTGGCTGACGGTTGGAGAATATCCGCTTTAGCCCCCGACGGAACAGTTGAAGCTATAGAGCTTCCCGACTATCCTTTCGCTCTCGGTATTCAATGGCACCCCGAACAGCTTTTCCCCGTAAATGACAAAGCAAAGCTTATTTTCAAAAGCTTTATTGAAGCCTGCAAGAAATAATAATAAATAACTAAAGGCGTTTTTCTCAAGATTCAAAGGGGAGGTAATAAAGATGTTTAAAAATATTTCATCAAGAATTATTCTCACGTTTTCCTTTATCGTAATTGCGGGAATACTCATTTTTGCCGTTATCACGTTTGGTATTTTCACCAAGTTTTCCACAAGCACCGACGCTTCTATCATGTCCCTTTCCGCTAAAAGCGTTTCGGGTGCGGTTTTAGGTTATTCCCTTTTAGCCGAAAGTACCTACGGGGAACACACCTGTTCTCCCGAAATGATTATTAAGCAGTTGTACAAACCTCAATTTGAAGAAAATCTGAAAAAATATTCAGACGATAATATCGGTGTTCACATATATGACCCACAAGGAAAACTGCTGATTGCCACTTCCATCTGCCACAATGATTCTCCACTTTCGGAAAAGCTCAAAGCAGAGGCCGACAAACAATTAAGCAAAAATGATTTTTCGGGATTCTACACCAGATTCGTTTTTCACAGCGATGACGTAAAGGAAAGTTATATTTTCTTGCTTCCCATCGTTGAAGAGGACACTAAACACCATTTGGGCTATATTGTTGTTTCCAGCATGAGCGACGGTATTTATACCGCCCGCACACAGCTTATCAGCGCTCTTATCACCTCTTGTGTCTGGCTCTTTTTAGGCGCGGCATTCTCTATAGTTATTATTGGCAAAAGAATTGCAAAGCCTGTTAATCAGATTTGCGAAACGGTTAACCGCTATTCTGACGGCGATACCTCCGTGAGAATAAAGGTAAAATCCGATGACGAGATTTCAAAGCTCGCTGAAGCCATCAACGAAATGATGGACACCATAGAACGAAACGACAAAAACAAAGATACCTTCCTCGCAAGCGTTGCTCATGATTTGAGAACGCCAATAACAACCATATCGGGTTTTGCCGACGGTATTCTTGACGGAACAATACCTCCCGACAGACAGCACCAATACCTTGCCACAATTTCCGAGGAAACAAAACGTTTATCACGGCTCATATCAACACTTCTCACCACAACGAAAATGCAGAATCAGACAATTCATCCCAAGCCCTTCAACGTAACGGAAAAGGCAATTTCCACCCTCTTCACCTTTGAAGGTCAGATAGACGACAAGCATCTTTTCGTTGAAATTGTAAACGATGCGCCTGTAAACGTTAACGCCGACCCCGACGTTATCCATCAGGTTTTATATAATCTTATCCATAACGCTGTTAAATTCTCCCCCACAGGCGGCTCTCTTATTGTTGACATAAGAGAAGACAATCAAAAGGGCAAAGCAGTCATCACAATCCGCAATGACGGTGCGGGGATTCCCGAGGAAGACGTTCCCCATGTATTTGAAAAATTCTACAAATCAGACCCCTCCCGCGGACTTGACAAGAGCGGTATGGGACTTGGATTGTTTATTGTTAAAACCGCTATCGATAATCACAAGGAAAAGATTACCGTAGAGTCGGGAAGGGATAAGGGTTGTGCTTTTACGTTTACCCTCCCCCTCACCCCTTCGGTGTAAAAAATGCCCAGAACGCACAAATGCACCTTTTTTAGCAATCACCTTTTCTACTTAAACATATTTTCAAGTTTATAAACAAATAAAGGTAATAAAACGTCACTTCGGTGACGTTTTATTTTATATTTTTTGCATTTGTGCTTTGAAAAAAGCTCACCTCTCGCTGTACGTAAGTACAGCTTCGGATTCACTTTTTCCAATCTGAACACTTTTTACTACCGAAAATTTACTTCTGAACATTTTTGACCGTGCAAAATGCAACTTATTTAACATCACTTATTTTCTGCTTTTGCTTTTTCCTCGCTCTAATCTAATTCATAGGTAACAAAACGGTGCTTGCACCGTTTTGTTTTTTATTTTGTGCATTTTGCACTTTGAACATTCGCCCCTCTCGCTGTACGTTAGTACAGCTTCGGAGTGCGACTGTCCAATCTACATCTCTTTTCTGAGCCATGGCAGCTTTTGTATGTATCCAGAACGTGCAAATGCACCTTTTTTAGCAATCACCTTTTCTACTTAAACATATTTTTGAGTTTATACAATAAATAGAGGTAAATTTTGAATTTGTGCGGTCTGGACATTTTTTACATCGAAAATTTACTTTTGCATATTTCTGACCGTGCAAAATTATATTTACTACCGAAATTTTACTTTTGCATATTACCCACCGTGCAAATTATACCACCGCAAAATGCAATCCATGGTGAAAATAATGCAATCTATGCGAAACGTATTGCAAAAAGAAATTTAACGTGTATAATAAAACCATCAGCTGAAAGAAACGGAAAGGAGGAAAATTGTGAAAATACGACTCAACGTTAGCGACGAAAGATACGCCATTTTAGAAAAGATGCTTATTTCTGCAGGATTTGAAATTGACGACGAAGCGAAACTGATGATTATTGAAAAAGAGCAATATTCCTCGTTTATAGCCGCAAAGAATGAACGCGGCGAAAAAATCAAGCTTAAAGCCGAGGAGATTGTTTTCATTGAAAGCTTTGGGCATGACGTGGTTATACATAGCACCGACGGAGAAACTTATTCGGCTTATGACCGACTTTATCAGCTTTGTATGATACTTGACAAGGATAAATTTTTGCGAGTGAGCAACTGTGCGATTATTTCAAAACCGCACGTTAAAAAAATCAAGCCGACGCTGTCAATGAAATTTATCTTAACTATGTCAAACGGTGCGCTTGTTGACGTTACAAGAAGCTATTACAATTCATTCAAAGAATTTTTTGGAATTTAGGAGGATTATTATGATTAGTAATATTGCTATAGGTATACCTTTTATTATAACGTGCCTTATAATTATCGCTTTGATAATTTATGCGGTATATTCATCAATTTACAAAAAAAGAATCAACCAAAAATTGCAAAACAACGAAAGCACAGCCCACGTTCCCATGGCTTCAAGCGCAAGCTTGGGAAAAGGCATTCTCATTATTGGCATGATTATTGTTTCCATTGTAAACATTTACATGCTTTCAAACATTTCAACGACAGTAAGCGATATGGAAGCCACTATAAATAATATAGATAGTCAAAAACATATCATTAATTCGCTCAGAGGGGAGATTTCCGCGCTGAAAAACAAAATTGAAGAACAAAACGACCTGTTTACTATGTTTGAATCCGAATTAGGCGAGGTGGATAACGTTAATCACACAGTTGAAGCAATTTTCAAATGCATTCCCCAAACGTCAGGAAATGACACGTCAATTTCCGTTACAATAGAAAACAACAGCGTAACTCTTGAAAAAAACAGCGAGGGAATATATAGCGGAAAAATGGCTTTACCCTTGTTTGAAGATGTTGACGAAACCTTTGCCTCTATAACCACAAACGGTATTACAACAAGCACTTCAATTTACATTGATTTTTATTCGTCACCATACATTGATTGTCTGCCGGAGCTTTGGGGAAATTTAGAAGACTTCGATTTTAAATTTAATAACAATAAATTTTATACGAACTTAATTTATTGGTCAGACGCCTACGATGAAAACAATGGTACAACAGCAATCGACCCGAGAAAAAGCATGAATGACTTAAAGCTCATTTTCAAAATAAACGGAAAAATCGAGAAAGAAATGGCGATAACGAAAAAATTCAACGATATTTCGGAAGAGTTTCCCGCACAAGCAGGTGATAAAGTTGAAATCATTGTGCAAGGAATTGACTATTGCGGATACATTCACCAAAGACTTCTTTTGGAAACCGATAGTAACAATTCATGGTCCGAAGCCTCAAGCGATACTATTTTAGACTCAAAGGGAAATATGCTCTATAATGGTGAATGGGGCACCATACACGTAGAAACAGAAGAAACAATTGAATAAAACCGCAAGTCAGCTTGCGCTGAAAAGCAAACAAAATTTAATATTTCAAAACAGATGCTTCAGATAAGAATTTTTATTTGGAGTATCTTTTTTGTTTTCCCTTTTTTCTGCTCTTTTTGGGCTATAGGGATTTTGTACTTATTTCAAACTTTTTTGCTTTTCAAAGAAGACTTCAAAAACATTGATTTTTAAAACAGTTTGTGATATAATGCCCCATGGAACATTTTTGTTTTCAATAAATAAATATTAAGAAAGAAGGAAAGAACATGAAAAAAACAATTAAATCCATATCTTTTTTATTATCTCTCATTATGCTTTTGTCCGCCGCATCCTTTACTGTTTTTGCGGAAACGTATTCAGGCACCTGCGGGGAAAGCTTAACTTGGACTCTTGACGAAAATGGAACTCTTGTTATTTCCGGAAAAGGAGAAATGGAAAACTTCTGGACATCTCCTTGGTATGACCAACGCCGAAGCGTTAATGAGGTTATAATAAACGAAGGAGTTACCTCCATTGGAGAATTTGCTTTTGTTTACTGCTTGCCTCTTAAAAAAGTATCTATTCCATCGACGGTTACAAGCATTAATTTCGGTGCATTCAAAGGCTGTGAGCTTCTTGAAAGCATAACTCTTGCTAAGAACAGCGTTTTTGAGATGAAAAACAACTGCCTTATAAACCCAAAAGAGAAAAAATTGATTGTGGGAACTTCAAAAGGTGTGATTCCCACAGATGGAAGCGTTACCATTATTGATGATTACGCTTTCAACTTCCGTTATTTTCTCAAAGAAGTTTTTATTCCCAAGAGCGTAACCTACATTGGTTACAGTGCTTTTGAAAGCTGTGGCTCATTGAAAAGCGTGGTTTTTGAAGAATCGGAAAGCGCGTCTGAAATTACTATTAATAACTATGCATTCCAAAGCTGTTCAAAGCTTAAAAGCATAAAGCTTCCCAAAAACATAAAATCCATTGGAGAAAATGTTTTTGACACTTCCGATTTCACTATTATAGGATATGCAAACTCCACCGCGGAGAAATATGCAAAAGAAAACAGCATCGACTTTTTGAATTTGGATGCTCTCCCTGCTTCAGACAGCAACGAATATATGGACAACAAATCCTCCACCATGCCAAACGTTGAGGAAAACACACTGTGGGACAGCATCATATCAAATCTTGAAAGTCACAACGTGACCGCTACCATTACAGACAAAAAGGGAAACAGCCTTTCAAGCGGTGATGTTGTTGGAACAGGCTGTATAGTTAAAACCATACTCGGAGAATATACCATAGTTGTAAAAGGCGACGTTGACGGGTCGGGAGAAGTTAATGCCACAGACTATTTACACGTTAAACGTGCGCTTTTGAAAACAACAACTCTCACAGGGGCTTATTTCACCGCCGCCGACACAGACCAAAGCGGAGATATTACCTCCACCGACTACGTTTTAATTAAAGGATATTTTCTGGGAAACGTAGATTTATACGCTTAAACCCCATTGTTACGCATAGTAACAGCGTTGGCACGGTTAGTTTATTGATAATTTGCTCTATACGTTTTATAATCGGGGTAACAAAAAACAAAAAGAGGTATTCACAATGACTTTAGGCGAAAAAATTAAAGAAGCAAGAAAAAAATGCAACTTATCCCAAGAGCAATTATCAGAGAAATTGAACGTATCCCGTTCTGCCGTAGCAAAATGGGAAACGGACAAGGGATTGCCCGATATTGATAATCTGAAAGCATTGTCCCAATTTTTAAACGTTAGCGTTGATTATCTTATTAAAGATGAAGAAAATCCCGTTGGTGAAATAGTCACCAAAGAGCCATACGACATAAAAAACTATGGCAAAGGTCTGAAGAAAACGAAAAAAGACCGTCTTATGCTGGAAAAATATCCTGATTGGAAAATTAACACAGTGCTTGGAAAGCCCGTCTTGACAAAAAGCGAGAAAATTACCGATTTCGTTTTGGGATTCTTCACAGACGCCCCCTACGGAATCCCCGACATTATAAACGGATTTAAAAACACAGACAAAGAATTTTACCTTATAGAAAAAGACGGAACACAGCTTTTTGTAACCGTAACAGATGAATTTATCGAAACGAGAAAGCTTACCACACCCATAACCGAAAAGAAATTCACTCTTTATGGTTGGGAGTTTATGAAATGCCCCTATCAGTTTGAAAAACTGCAAAGGAAAAGTGAAAGCTGAATTTTCTTTTCCCCATAAGGAGAAGCTATGAAAAAGGATTATAACGAAAAAATAATATCTTTTGCCCAAATTTTAAAAGAAAGCGAAAGCACCGTGTTTTTCGGCGGAGCGGGAGTTTCAACGGAAAGCGGACTGAAGGACTACCGAAGCGAAACGGGGATATATAACACCGTTACCAAATATTCATATCCCCCCGAGGTGATTTTGAGCCATTCTTTTTTCATAGAAAACACTTCTGTTTTCTATGAATTTTACAAAGAATTTTTCATTGGTGACGTTTTGCCAAACACCGCTCATTTATCGCTTTCCCGCCTTGAAAAAGATGGGTTACTTTCATGTATTATAACTCAAAACGTTGATAATCTTCATCAGCGTGCAGGGTCGAAAAACGTTTTGGAGCTTCACGGAACGGGTGAAAAATATTATTGTATGAATTGCAAAAAAGAATATTCAAAGGAGATTTTTTCTCCCGAGTTTCAAAGCAACAACGTTCCCCGTTGCAATTGCGGTGGAATTATAAAACCCCGCGTTACCCTTTACGAAGAGGCTCTTGACGAAGAAACAACAGAAAAAGCCATAAACGCCATATATAATGCGGACACGTTGATTATTGGCGGAACTTCCCTTGCAGTATATCCCGCCGCGGCGTATTTAGGATATTTCAGAGGCAGAAACCTTATCGTTATTAACAAACAGCCCACCCCTGCTGACAAAAAAGCTACCTTGGTTTTCTATGACAGCATCGGAAAGGTTTTATCTGACACAGTTTCCGCATTACACGAAAACAATTGAATTTTCATATTACAAAAAGGATTGTAAAAAACTCATTTTTACAATCCTTTTTCTTTTTACCCCAAAAAATCATAAAAAACCAAAATTTCAACCTCAAAACCCGACAAAATTTTCCGCATACGGATAATATAATAAAAGAGCAAAGAAGAAAAAAGAAAGGAAGTTATCAATGAACATAATTTATGATTTATCAAACAAAGAGCTGACGGTAAAGCTATGCGGTGAAATAGATCACCACGGTGCAAAGCAAGCGAGAGAAGAAATTGACAAAGCCATAAGAAAATCCGAGCCTCAAAAATTGATTATGGACATGTCCTCCATCACCTTTTGCGATTCATCGGGATTAGGACTTATTATGGGGAGATACAAAACAGTAAAAGAACATGGCGGGGAGCTTTTAATAAAAAATCCCGCTCAATCCGCCTTGAAAATGATAGAGCTTTCGGGTCTTGACAGACTCGTTACTATAACAGACTAAAAAATGGAGATGTTTAAAATGTCAGAAAAAAGAAACACAGTAACAAAAAGCACAAAAAGACCCGCGGAAACGGTAAATTCATTCAGATGCGTTTTCCCTGCAAAATCAGTTAACGAAAGCTTTGCCAGAACGGTTATATCCGCATTCGTTTCACAGCTTGACCCCACTGTTTCAGAGCTGGCAGATTTGAAAACCGCAGTTTCCGAGGCGGTAACAAATTCAATAGTTCACGGATATAAGGAAAAAACTGCAAAGGACTCTTTAATCTACATTTCTGCCTCTTATAAAGATGACCGCACCGTTATAGTTGAGATAAAAGACAAAGGCTGTGGAATTTCCAACGTAAGACAAGCTATGGAGCCTACATATACCACCGCACCTGGTGACGAACGGAGCGGAATGGGATTTACCGTCATGTCGTCATTTTGTGACAGAATAAAGGTTTCATCTGCAGAAGGAAAAGGAACGACGGTTATACTGGAAAAAAGGTTTGCCTCTACATAAGGAGTTGATAATATTGTTCCAAAAAGATTTATCTACAGTATTTGACGAATTTTCAGAAACGTCAGAAGAAGAATTTTATTTACAAACCACCACCGAAAAAGAAAATGTCCACCCCTCGCCTCAAGGCAAAGAGCGGAAAAACGGAAACGAAATAATTGCCAAAGCGCAAGCGGGTGATGAAAAAGCGCTCTCTCTCATAGTGGAAACAAATTTAGGACTTGTAAAATCCATCGCTGTCAGATTCAAAGACAGAGGTGTTGAAATGGAGGATATCGTTCAGATAGGAACAATTGGAATGATTAAAGCGGTGAGAAATTTTGACTTTTCCTTTGGAACAAAATTCTCCACCTATGCCGTACCGCTTATTATGGGAGAAATAAAAAAATTTCTCCGCGATGACGGGCTTATAAAAGTAAGCCGCGAAACAAAGCGGAGAGCTGTTTTGTTATTAAAGGAAAAAGAAAGATTACTTCGCGAAACGGGAGCAGAACCTACAATAAAAGCTGTTGCCGACGCGGTAGGAATCACCGCAGAAGAAGCGGCAGAGGCTTTGGAAGCCGCATGGGAAACCGTATCTCTTTCAGACACCGTGGGAGATACACCCGTGGAAAACTTCGTTGGGGAAGATTCCACCCCCGAAATAATAGAAAGGCTCGCTTTAAGACAAGCGGTGGAATCTCTCGATGAAGAGGAAAGAGAAATTATCAATTGTCGATACTACAAAGGGTATTCTCAAAGTAAAACCGCCCTTATCTTTGGTGTAACACAGGTTAAAATCTCCCGAACGGAAAAAAAGATTATTGAAAAGCTGAAAAAAGCACTTTCGTAAAGCTTTAACTAATTCGGAATGCGGAATGCGTAATTCGGAATTATTGACTCATTAAAGGATATATTTTTTCACATTGGATGAAGCAAATCTGTTTTTTAAATATAATAATTAAATAATATATTATTATATTAAAAATTGCTTTTTGAGCAAAGCGAGAAAAGCTTCATTTATTCCGCATTCCGCATTCCGCATTCCGCATTCCGCATTCCGCATTCCGCATTAATTATTACCCCAAAAGTGCTTTATCGTTTGCAAATTCTGTTCCGCTCGATTCGGAGAATTTGGCAATAAGACCTTCAACGGTTAGATTTTTCTTTTCATCTCCCGAGGCGTCGTAGATTATCTGACCATCATTCATCATGATAATTCTGTTTCCATAATTTATCGCATCTCGCATATTATGGGTTACCATCATTGCGGTAAGATTATTTTTTTCGACGATTTTCTTTGTGGTTTCAAGAACTTTTTCTGCAGTTTTAGGGTCTAACGCCGCAGTATGCTCGTCAAGAAGAAGAAGCTTTGGCTTCTGGATAGTTGCCATAAGAAGCGTTAATGCTTGTCTTTGACCACCCGAAAGCAAACCCACCTTTGCGCTCATTCTGTTTTCCAAGCCTAAATCAAGAATGGAAAGCATTTCGCGGAACTCTTTTTTCTCCTTTGTAGTGATACCCCAGCTTAAAAAACGTTTTTTTCCGCGTCTTGATGCGATAGCAAGATTCTCTTGGATTTCCATTGTTGCGGCAGTTCCCATCATGGGGTCTTGAAAAACTCTGCCAATGAATTTTGCTCTTTTATATTCAGGGGTATGAGTAACGTCTACTCCGCCTATGATAATTTTCCCTTCGTCAACGTTCCATGCTCCCGCAACAGCATTAAGCATTGTGGATTTTCCCGCACCGTTGCCACCGATTACTGTAACAAAATCTCCCTCTTTGAGATGAAGATTGATTCCCTTTAAAGCATGCTTTGCATTTACCGTGGAGGGATTAAAAGTTTTGTGGATATTTTCAAGATAAAGCATTATCGTTTCTCCTTTCCGCTGGTTTTGTGGGGAAAGTATTTGGACTTAAGATAAGGAACTGCAAGAAATACAGCAACAACCAAAGCAGTAAGGAGCTTAAGATAGTTAGTATCAAGTCCGAAATAAATAACGCTGGAGCAAACAACGTAGTAAATAACACCGCCTACGATAACCGCCAAAAGCTTCAAAGCAAAGTTATTTTTCGTTACTTTCCCGAAAATTGCTTCTCCGATAATTACCGCCGCAAGCCCTATTACTATTGCACCTTTACCCATGTTTATATCAGAGTTTCCTTGGAATTGAGCAAGAAGTGCGCCTGACAGCGCAACTATACCGTTTGATAACATAAGTCCCACAATTTTTGTGAAATTAATATTTATACCTTGCGCTCCGCTCATTGTGGGGTTAGAGCCTGTAGCTCTCACAGATGCTCCAAACTCCGTTCCAAAGAACCAATAAAGCACACCGATTAAAACAACAGAGAAAATTCCCAAAACGATAAGCGTTTTATTTATTTTCATGAGAGAAACCAAAAGATTGTATTTTCTCACAGAAATTGCAATGTTTGCAACGCTCGGTTTCCCGAGAGCCGCACCCATTACCTTAAGGTTAACTGTCCAGAGCATTAATTGAGTAAGTATTCCCGCAAGGATTGCAGGGATTCCCATTTTTGTGTGGAAAATACCCGTAACGAGTCCCGCAAGCATACCCGCAACAACAGCACCTACCATGGAAACAGGAATTGAATATCCCAAAGTCATCATAGCGGCACAAACAGATGCGCCCGTACAAATGCTTCCGTCAACAGTAAGGTCTGCAATATCAAGAACCTTGTAAGTTATATAAACCCCAATAGCCATTATTCCCCAAATTATTCCTTGTGCCGCTGCACCGGGAAGCGAAGATAAATAATTCATAAACGTTTCCATAATTATCTTACCCTTACACTTTTTTTATTATACTTTTTAAAGCAAAGCCGAAAAAATCGGCTTTGCTTTATTTTTCTTAAAATCTTTTTAGTTTAACTCTTGATTTAACTTTTATTTATTACCCTTCGAGAGCTGTGAAGCCTGCTGCCTTGAGAGCCTCAATATCCATTCCAAGCTCTGTGCAAATAGCTTCGTTATATTTTTTAGCAAGCTTTTCTTCAGGGGTATATCCTACAGCCATAGTAGAAATATCTGCTTCGCCTTTGAGAATTTTTACTGCCATTTCTCCTGTTGCATATCCCAAATCATAGTAGTCGATGGAGTATGTAAGAACTCCGCAACCTGAACAGATACCTGATTCACCTGCAATAATAGGTTTCTTTTCCGTCATTGCACCGTAGATTGCAGATGCACAAGAAGCAGCGGTGTTATCTGTGGGAACGTAAAGGGCATCGTTTTCTTTTGCAGCTTTGTCTGCATTCAAAGTAGCATCGTTGGAATCAGAGAAAGCATATTCTGTACATGTGATTCCCTTTGATTCAAGATATTTTTTAACTTCCTTTACCTGATATGCAGAGTTAGGCTCTGCGGAGCAGTAGAGGAATCCAACCTTTTTAACGTCTTTTACCCAATCAAGAATAAGCTGTGCTTGTTTATCAAGGGGAGCAAGGTCGGACATACCTGAAATGTTTCCGCCAACAGTACCGTCAAAATTGTCAATATCCAAAGCTACACCGTATTCTGTGATTGAAGTTCCCAAGGTGGGGATATCCAAGGTAGCGTTAGCGGCAGCCTGCAAAGCAGCTGTTCCGTTTGCCATAATCAAGTCAACCTTTTTGCTTACAAAGGAGTTGGCAATTGTAGCACAAACGTCTGTAACACCTTCTGCATTTTGCACGTCGAAAGTAACGTTTTCTTCTCCAAGTCCTGCTATAACTGCATCTTTAAAGCCTTTTGTTGCAGCATCGAGAGCAACGTGGGTTACTAATTGAGAAATACCAATTGTGTATTTTTTGCCTTCATCGGTTTTGCTTTCATCAGCGTCGCCGCTTGCTGTGCTGTTTTCGTTTGCAGTGCTGTTTTCACTTGCGGTGCTTTCTGTTTCGCCACCACAAGCGGTCAAAGATAAAATCATAAGTATAGCTGTCAATAAGCATAAAATTCTTTTTTTCATTTCTTTTTCTCCAAAAAATATTTTTTTATTTATTTCTTCGCTCCGAAGCGCGCATTTCGGGCGGAAAAAAATCAAGGGGAATTAAAAAATCTCTGTGATGAGAAACACTCATCACAGAGACGAATTAATCGTGTTACCACTCTGTTTCGCCTTTACCTTACGATAAAGACCTCTGCAAGCACGTGAAAACATGTTTAAACTATCTAAAACACGGTTTCAGATGCTCTTTCGATATAACGGTCGAAACCCGTTGCAGCCTACTCTTTCAGCGACAAAGCTAAAATTTCTGTGCAAAGCTCCGAAGACGTATTCACCTTCCCTACTCACCGCTGTCTTGCACCAACCGACAGTTCTCTGGAAGCTCTTCGAGAAAGCTACTATTTCTTCATCAACGCCTTTTTTATATTAAATTTTGAATAAATATAAGAAAATATTATATATTTATACAGCCAAGGAATGCTATCCCAAAAGGAAAGCAAAAATTTTTTCAAAAAAACTGTTATTGAGAAAAATAATCTAAAACAAAAATCTCTGTGATGAGAAACCCTCACCACAGAGACGAATTAATCGTGTTACCACTCTGTTTCGCCTTTATCTTACGATAAAGACCTCTGCAAGCACGCAAAAACATGTTCAAACTATCTAAAACACGGTTTCAGATGCTCTTTCGATATAACGGTCGAAACCCGTTGCAGCCTACTCTTTCAGCGACAAAGCTAAAATTTCTGTGCAAAGCTCCAAAGATGTATTCACTTTCCTACTCACCGCTGTCTTGCACCACCCGACAGTTCTCTGGAAGCTCTTCGAGAAAGCTACTGTTTCTTCATCAACGCTTTTGAATATTTATTCTATACCCGAATTATATCACTTTTTTTTCGTTTGTCAATACCTTTTTTGAAATTTTTTTCGATTTTTTATTTTTTTGCAAAAAGCTGTTGTTTAACATGGAGATAATCCACCGTTGTAACAACACCATCAAAGTCAGAATCCGCATTTTTTATCTGGGCAGGAGTCAACTCTAAAACACCCAGCAGATGCGCTTTAACTTTCAGATAATCAAAAACCGTATAGTTTCCGTCACCGTCAATATCCCCTTTTGGAAGCACTGACCAGAAAGCATTTTCTCCTACAATTGTGCTTTCAGGAATTTTATAATTCACCAAAACCTCACATCTGCCGAAAGCATATTCACCAATTCGGTTAAGTCCCGAAGGCAACGACACCGTGGAAAGCTTATCACAATAATAAAAAGCATAATCATCAATTTCTCTCACAGATTGGGGCAAGGCTACAGATACAAGGGCGTCGCACCCTGCAAAAGCCATATACCCAATCAAAGAAACTGTGTCGGGAATGCTTACAGTAGCAAGCTTTTCGCAATATGCAAAAGTATATTTCCGTACTGCTTTAACGTTTTTAGGCAAAGTCACCTTTGTCAAGGCTTTACATCTTCTGAAAGCACCCTCGCCAATATCATTCACAGAGGCGGGAATAGTAAAATTCTTAAGATAAACACATTGCTCAAAGGAATAATCTCCTATTTCCTTTAACGTGGAGGGCAAATTCAACGTTCTTAAATTGTCAAAGGCGGAGAAAGCGTTGTTTCCAATTCTTGTAACGCCCTCTTTAATTTTAACAGTTTTCATAGAGGATCTGTAAACCGCCCAAGGCGTGTTGATTATACCATATTCGTTTTCTGAATAATCCTCCATGTCACCGTCTGTATAATACGTAAATACTGTTCCCTCAACTTTCCAGGCATGCTCCCCATTGCTTCCCGCCGCATTTGTATGCTTTAACAAAGGCTTATTTTCGTTGATTCCCGAAACGCTTTGCCATGAGGAATAACCCGTTTTGGAGGAAGTCCAATCTTTAAGCTCCGTAAGAAGCGCCATAACGTGATACAACTCATCTGTTCCGTATAAAACGTAAGCTATTCCAACGGAATAGAAAGTGTTTTCTACCACCGCGCTACCCTCGGGACAAATATCGTCACCAATTTCACCCATGCGTTGTGAGATTCCCGAGAAATAGCAGTTGCTTATTTTTCCATCTGTTGTTTTTGCGGCAATTCCTGCAGAAACACAAGCTTTCTCTGTTTCCGCTTCTTCTTCAGAGAAATACAAGGCGGAATAAACACCGCCGTTTACAAAGGAGTTTTCAATTTTTCCTTCGAAGCTCCCCGCAATACCGCCACAAAAAGAATTATATTTACCGGAGGAATAAACGTTTCCTCCAAAGGAATTATTCACAAGGGAAACCTCTCCAACGGACTGACCTAAAATTCCTCCCGCAAAGGCATTATCTCCATCTGAAGTCACCATACCCTCGGAGCTACAGCAAGAAACAGAAACTCCATCCCCCGACAGTCCGAGAATACCCCCTGTAGACGTGGCAAAGGAATATAAATTCACTCCTCCCGAGCAAGAAGCAATGTTGGAATATTCAGCATATCCCGCGATACCTCCCGCACATTCACCGCCGAAAGCATCAATTTCACAAGCGGAAACGTTAAGATAAAGGCTTGACGGAGAAGCTTCGGTAC
>JAZRPU010000220.1:0-4342 GCA_045649365.1 Eubacteriales bacterium
CGCTTCCAGTCTATCTGTTTTTGCTTAATCCATATGGCAACTCTTATCATTAGCCAGATTGCTGTAAAAGCAATTTCCAAGAATAAGAACGATATTTCAACCATAAATTACATCCTCATAAATTCTGGTTTATAGAATACATTATATCACAAATCAGAAAAGAATAAAAGGACATATTCGTAACTTTTTTAACATCGATTTTTTTGTGGTGGAAGGTTGGATTTATATTGATTCTTTCGGAAAAATACGTTATACTATGGATGTAAACGGTTTTTGTGTCGAAAACAGGCAAAAATCGAAAAAATCGGTGAAAATGCAAAATGCTCAAAACCCCTTATGTATCAAGGGCGTCCCCGCATCTTTTTGATTTAGTAAGAACGGTGACGCTCTGTGCACCGTTCAAGATAACTTGGACTACAAAAACTTCTATGCATTTAATCCATCTTTCGATATGGATAGAAAAAAGATGTTTGATTAATATTTGACGTAAATTAAAAAAAGAGCAGATGTTTTTCCGTCTGCTCTTTAGCTATTTTTAAATTTCAATTTACACAATGCCCATTTGAATTAAACTTATCCAAATTAATATGCCGCCTATGATAAAGGATAATATGGAAACAAGGTGTCCTAAATACTGTTTCATAATAATAGCAACAATATTAAAAAGACCTATTCCAATGACAAATCCTCCAATCCAACCAAGTATAAGCCAAAGACTGTCATTATTATAAGGAGTTACGAAATACAAATAAACTGTAACAGGAAGTAATAAAGCAAACATTCCCAACATTACAACGAATCCATAGCCGATAGGATGTTTCTTTTTAAAGTAATAATCAGACGATGCTTTGAAAAATTTGGAAGCTCCCTTTTGAGGCGTCCAATTTCCACTTTTCTTTCGCTTTTTTCCCATATCGATTTTCTCCCTTAAGATAACGCCGTAGAATTTAAGTTTTCCTGATTGTACGGTGCAAAACTATTAGAAGAATTTTTATTATTGAATATAAAAATTGAAAATCCCTTTTACCCATCCGAGCCATGACGGAACGTTTTCATAAAGCGATATTGCATGGTAACAATCCTAATTTTATATTTGATAAATTTTATTATTCAGCTCAAAACAACTGCATTACTCCGGCAACAATGGCGGCAATAGCAGGGTTAAGCACAATTGTTCCAAACCATTTACCTGCCATTACTTTAGCAGGGATATATGGTTTTAAATCTTCAGTACCGGGAATCTCCCACGCTTTAGTTTTGCCTACCCAATACCAATCCACAAACAAACGGTCAAACACACCTTGAATCCACAAAATAATAGACATTTGCCAAAATCCGTCCCAAAAGCCTGTCGCACCGTTAATTCCGTAAACCATTAATGCAGGAAAAACAAAAAGAGGCAAAAACATTGCAACAGAGCAAACAATAAAATTCTTTCGGATTTTTTCTTTTGTTGTAAGTCCAAGCTCTGTTACACGCTGTTGAACGTCTTTTTCGTAAAGCAAAACAAGTCCCACAGGGCCATTGGCAATTCCTATAACCAAAATTACCAAAAGAATAAAACACATTACTATTCCTTCAACTATAAGCATCATAACATTTCTCCCTTGTCAGAAATAAAAATTCTCAAAGCGTTTTATCTTTTAGCCTTCTTACTTGTTGTAATCTTTTGAATATCATCTTTGTCAATCCATTCTTCCGTAAAGCCACAATTACAGCAAACGTATCTGTTAACGTTAACAGCAGAAAAAATGGTATTTCCAACCATAACGTTATTTCCTGTTCCATACGCGCCTACAGTTCCGTCAAACCTAACAATATCTGCACATTGACATTTAGGACATCTTTTTGTGTTTTTCATAATACTCCTTTTTACACGTTAAACGTTTTTAAACGTATTAATTCTATATTTTATTTTTCAAAAAATCATCCGCTTCTTCTCTGCTTTTGAAGATAAACATATTTTTATGTTTATACTTTTCAAAAAGCGAAAGAACATCGCCTCTGCTCTTTAAGTTATAATTTTTTATAAACGCTATAAACTCCTCGTCTATTTCGTTTTCGCCCTCTATCCAAGGCATGTCAGCTCTCGGTTTTCCACGTCTTGACATAACCCCGTCAAGACAAACCTCCAATAGATAATCCAAAAAGAACACGCTGTCGCACTCTTTCATTCTAATTTCCATTGTCGAGGCATAATTACCATCTATTATCCACTCGTCTTTTTTCAAAACGTCTTGTAGTCTTTCAATAAAAACTTCTCGTTCGACAGTAGTTTTGTCCTCGTTCCAATTCATCATATCAAGGTGATAAACAGGGATATTCACTTTTTCGCTCAAAGCACGGGAAAACGTACTTTTTCCGCTTCCCGGACAACCTATGACAATTATTTTTTTCATATTTCTACCATTTAAAAGTAAAACAACTCTTCAAACTTTTTATCAAGAGCTATACATAAAATCAAAGCCAATTTAGCAGTAGGGTTAAACTGTCCCGTTTCAATGGAGCTAATGGTATTTCTTGAAACCCCAACCATATCCGCAAGCTGCTGTTGCGACATGGATTTTTCCGTTCGCACCTCTTTAAGATTGTTTTTTAAAACTAAAGTATCATCCATTTTTATTTCACCAGAAAGAAAATTCCAACACACATCGCAATAGACATAACTATGCAGATAATCCCCAAAACAAGCTCGGATTTTTTCTTTAAACGAACGTACATAACTATTCCATGGCTTCCTTTCATAGCGAAATAAACCAGCCACGCCCCCAAAGATAATAACGGTATTTCTAAAATGCTGCCCACCATAACCAATGCCAGACATATAATCAATCCAACACTCATTCCAATCTTTGAAGCTATGCCCATTGCATTCAATTCCATTTCATCAGGTTTCCCTTTGCCTGACATTCGACTTTTTTTCAAAATTTCTTCTTTGTTCATTTTCAAATCTCCTTTTGACAAGTTTTCTTTGCATAGCTATATTATACACATGACAAGTTTACTTGTCAATACCTTTTCAGAATTTTTTTAAAAATATTTTCAGAGCAAAAAAATGCGCCAGCCTTAAAAGGTTGGCGCATCTGCACTTTTTATTGAGTTAAGTTTTGTGACTGTGATAATTGAAAAATTAAAACTCGTCTACGTTGTCCCAGATGTCTTGATCAGTCCAATCGTCTGTGTCAGTCCAATCGTCTGTGTCACCCCAGATATCTGTATCATCCCAGCTATCTGTATCTTCCCAATCTTCCCAATCTTCTGTATCTTCCCAGTCTTCATCGGGAGCGGTTAAGCTATCAATCAACTCTTGGGGAACGCCCGCTTCAACAAGCTTTGTGAGAATAATTTGAGGGTCGAAGTTTGAAATCATTTCTGTCAAAGCTTCTTCATCGGATATGTCAACAACCTTGCTTGCTTCGGGGATAACTGTTTCAACGTAAGTTTTTTCAGATTGTGAAGTGCTTACTTTAACTATGCTCTTTTCCCCTGTAAGTATTTCAAAAGCGGCGGATTTTTCTCCAAGTGACATTTTGATTTTTGCTTTTTCAGCAAATGACGTTACCTCATAAGGAACGTTTTCATCTTTCAATACTTTATCAAACAAATCATCTCCGCATGACAAAGTAAATTCGCCTAACAATCTGAAGCCTTTTTTGAGAGCTCCCAAATCAAAATCTTTAACGTTGAGTTTTACAATTTCATTTTCTTCAAAGGTAATAGCATAGTCGCCTGAAAGCTTTTGACCTTTCAAAGTACCTTTGCCAAGGAACTGAATAACATCCTTGCCTTCATTCGTGAACAACACTTTAGTTGCTACGTTTGAGCCTTTTTTAGCACTTCCGATAAACAAAACGTCTTCGGGAGTTTCAAGTGCTCTTGCGGCAACTTTGCCTTTGCTGTTAACCCATGTTTTAAGAACAACTGTTTCAGATTCAAGCTCCTCTTCAGTTTTTTCTTCCATATTCTCAATAAGTTTATCCATTTCGCTGATAGCGGAATCTACAGCCTTTGTAAAATCACCGTACAATTCAGTAGCATTTTCTTCCAATGCGGAAGCAAAATCTTTAATGATTTTTTCGATTTCTTTATCTGCTTTTGCTTCTGTTAAAACAGCTTTGAGAGCATTATAAAAATCTTTTTCGGTGATCTCAATAGTAATAAGTGTGCAGGATTGAGTAACGCCATCAATGGTAAGGTCAGCAGATGTTTTTTCTGCTTTTCCCAAATTATTCACCACAAGATTGAAATACTTTACAAGAAGCTTTGAAAGCACTTCTTCTGTAGGAACGATTTCTGAAATCTTTTGAAGCTTTCCGTCATCTGCTAAAAGTCCGGTGATTGT
>JAZRPU010000221.1:0-1561 GCA_045649365.1 Eubacteriales bacterium
CACCAACTTTTACTGTATCTCCTTCTTTAACGCAAGGAACGGCTGCAGCTCCGATATTTTGTGCCATGAGAATTTTTACTGATTTAGTTTCAAATTCTTCAACTAATGGAGCTGATACATCATATTTCTTGAGTCCAAGTCTTGCTGTGAGTCTTTCAACAGAAACTTTTTTCAATTCAGCATCTTTAACGTTGAGGTCAGGCTCAATATTTTGAGGCGGCTTTATTCCGTTCGCTCTTGCTACGTTTTTAAGTTCAGAGATAATTGCTTTAGGGGATAAACCCTGGGGACAAGAATAAGTTTCGCAAAGCCCACATCCAGAGCAAAACATAGCTCCGCCAACAACTGAATTGTCGCCCGCTCCACCATGGGAAAGCAACCTCATTACTGCATGGGGTTCAACGGGATAACCGATAACGTGTCTTGAACATAAATCTGTACAGCTTCTGCATTGACAACAAACAGACATTGTTCGACGAAGATTGATTTTAAAATTTCTTTTTTTACCAAGCACAACGTTGTGGTTAGCGGGAAGTACCAATATAGCGTTGGTTGTTTTTGTAACCACGTCTGATGTATTTACAAGATTTCCCATCATAGGTCCGCCTGATAAATACTCGGGATCATCAATTGTAATTCCGCCTGCCGCTGAAATAAGTTGTGAAATTTTTGTTCCAATAGGAACCTTAAGAGTGATGGGATTTTTAACTTCACCCGCAACGGTAACATATTTATGTGTGACAGGTTGACCTTTAAGAGCTTTCCAAACGTTATACATTGATTCAACGTTGTAAACAACAACGCCTACTGATAAAGGTAAATTGCCTGGAGATACGGTCTTTCCCGTAACTTCTTTAATAAGTATAATTTCATCGCCGGCAGGATATATTGATTCAAGAGTATGAATGGAGATTTGTGGGAAGTCGGCAATTTCAGCTTTTAAAGCGTTAAGTGCTGATGTGTAATGGGATTTTATCGCTATGATACCCCTTTTTGCACCTGTTGCAGATAATACTTCAGATAATGCTGAAAGAATTTCGTAGGTGTATTCTTCAAGCACTTGTCTGTGCAATTTCAAAAGTGGTTCACATTCTGCACAATTGAGAATAAATGTATCTGCTTTATCTGAAAGCTTTGCATAGCTGGGGAATCCCGCTCCGCCTGCACCCACGACACCCGATTGACGAAGCGTATCTTTTAAAATATCTAATGTCATGTTTTAGCCGCCTTTACGGTTTAGTCAGCAAGGTCAAAGCCTGTGCCGCTGTCAATTATACCAACAATAGCCGCATCAATAGGAGAGGTTGCATGGTCACAGCCGATTCTTGCAGCACTTCCCAGCGTCACAAGAACCATTTCTCCAATTCCTGCACCAATTTCATCAACAGCAACTATACGTTTTTTATCTCCTGCTTTTTCGCATGTTTCAACAATCATGAATTTGCTTCCAACAAGTCTTTCATTTTTTCTTGTGGAAACAACACTTCCAACAACTTTTCCAATCAACATGTCTTTATCTCCTAATATATAAATGTTTATTTTCCCAGCAGCACGTCAGATA
>JAZRPU010000222.1:0-1487 GCA_045649365.1 Eubacteriales bacterium
CATGTGGTAGAAAAGGATGCTTCGAAGCTCTTGCTTCTGCAACGGCTCTTGTAAGACAAACAAAGGCAGCAATGGAACAAGATAAAAACACAAAAATGTGGGAGCTTTGTGGTGGAGATATAAACAAGGTGAACGGAAGAGTTGCCTTTGATGCAATGCGTATGGGTGATGAAACAGCAACAAAGGTTGTTAATCAATATATTAAATATGTTGCCATAGGTATTGTTGACCTCATTAATATTTTCCAACCAGAAATTTTCTGCATTGGCGGTGGAATCTCAAACGAAAAAGAAACACTTTTGGAATTATTGCAACCACATATAGATAAGGAAGATTATTCAAGATACAATAAAGTAAGAACAAAAATTGTTATTGCAACGTTGAAAAACGATGCAGGAATTATTGGCGCTTCTATGCTCGGCAAATAATTACTATATAAGATAGTACCATATTAATCAAAGGATTTAAAATTATAATTATGAATGATATTAACTCTGCACGTTGTGGAGAACACATTTTAAAAACGGTTATCAACAGAGGTGTTATTTGCTATCCTACCATGAGGGTATCGTTGAAGATTACCAAAAGAGAAAGCATTAACGCTGTTAATTCAGCTATTGAAAAAGGTGAAAAAATTTTTATTGTTCATCAAATGGATGAATATGAAATAGAACCTACTCGAAAAGATTTATTCGACTATGGAGTAATTGCCCAAATCGAAACGTTTAAAAAAATATCAGATGAAGATTCATATCAGCTTGTAGTTTTTTGCGAAGAACGTGCTGAACTGAAAAAAACAGAATCAGAAGACGGAATAGTTTATAGTACAGTTTTAGTTTCAGAAGAAACTGGTGATGTAAACGAATATGAGTTTTCAAAAGCGAGCTTTTGGGTTTTTGCAGACCGTTTCATGAAAGTTGGGAATGAATATATTTTCCCTAATGCAAAGAAGCTAAAAAAAGCAAAATCATTTTCGTATTTAATTGATTTTGTTATTGCGCATGTTATTCCATCTATTGATGATAAGCTTAAATGCTTGAAGATTGCTGACCCATTGGCAAGAAGTGTATATTTTCAGGAGGTTTTTCTTAAGGCTGAAGCATCAAAGGAATTAGACAGAGAGCTTTATGAAGGTACTCTTTGCTTGGCAAGAGAAGAAGAAAGAAGATATCTTCTCAAAGAGAAATTAAAGATTATTCAAAGCGAGTTAGGAGAAGGACCTTTTAAGGAAAATTCTTCTTACGAAGAAGAAGCTGACGATGATAATTATTACAAAAAAGTTGTGGAGGCAAATCTTCCCGAGGATGTAAGAAAAAAGCTTCTTAAAGAGGTGTCAAAGCTGGAAAAAATGCATTTCAGCTCTGCAGAAGCAAACGTTGTTTCTTCATATCTTGATGTTTGTCTTGAGCTTCCTTGGAAAGAAGCAACTAATGATTTCCTTGATTTGAAAAAAGCAAAAACCATTCTTGATAAACAGCATTATGGAC
>JAZRPU010000223.1:0-5404 GCA_045649365.1 Eubacteriales bacterium
TTTTTAAGTCTTGAAATGATGTTTATTCTTTCCTGTTCTATATCTTTAGAATAGCTTGTTATAGGGTCAAAAACGAATTCTCTTGATGGATAAACAAAAACGTTGTTGATAAAAGCAGATAATGTTTCTTTCAAGATTCGAGCTTGCTTTTCTTCTGATACTATTATAAGTAAAGGAGCATCTGATTCACTTTTTAAAGATGCACAAAAAGCCGTTTTAAAAGAGTCACACCCTTCAAAAACAGCAATTGGCAATCCATTTTTTTGCTTGACGGAATTTATTATTTCTGAAAATGAATCAGATTTTTTTATTTCATTAGTTATTACTGAGAAAATATTTGAATCCAAATTTATCACCTGTACTATGCATTAGCGTTATCTGTTGCCTTTGAATTATATTTATTCATTGCATCATTAATTTTATCATTAACAATAAGGTCAAGTGCATCTGAAACTGATGGCAAAAGTGAATCTATTTTCTTCATTTCCATGGTGCTGAATTTAGATAAAACCCATTCAGCGAGATCATAATCTGAGTGGGGCTTTGCTCCAACACCGATTTTTATTCTTGGAAAATCAGATGTTCCCAAATATTCAATTATGGATTTTATCCCATTGTGACCGCCTGCACTACCATTTCTTCTGATTCTCATTTGTCCTGGATTTAAACTGATATCATCAAATATTACTATAATTTTCTCTGCGGGCACTTTATAATAATTAGCAGCTGAAAAAACAGCTCTTCCACTATCATTCATGAAAGTTTGTGGTTTTATCAATAATATTTTTTTATTATATATTTTTGTTTGAGTGCAGAGTGCATTATGTTTTATTTTTTCTTGATCATGGGTTTGGTTTCTAATATAATCTATGGAAATAAAACCTGCATTATGTCTTGTTTCGGAATATTTTGTTCCGGGATTTCCCAATCCAACAACAATATAATCAATTGTATTTTTATTAGAAAAAATCATATTTGCTCCAATACGTTTTACTAAATTATTTTGCTTTATTCAATAATTCCAAAAGACGTTCTTTTGAGTAATTATATTTTCTATCGCAAAATCTACATTCTATTTCTGTGGGAATATCATCATCAATCAAAGATTGAAGTTCTTCTTTTCCTAACGATATCAATGCTCTGTCAGTTTTTTCTTCAGAACAATAACATTTATATTCTGACTCCATTTCATCGAAAATATCGTATTCAATGCCTTTCATAAATTCTGAAATTATGCTTTCGACACTTTCGATTTCAAGTATATCGGAAATATTTCTTACATTTTCAAGATTTTTTTCTATAATGTCTACAATACTTTCGTCAGCAAAAGGCATAAGTTGAATAATAATGCCTCCAGAAACAAATCCATCATTGTATTTTGATGGTGCAACACTAAAAACGCATACTGTAGGTATTTGTTCGCTCTCCGCATAATAAACTGCAATATCAGAAGAAACATCGCTGTTCTTTAAAACTGATATTCCTGAATATGGCTCACCTTCTCCTACATCGCGCAGAACTTGCAAAACACCTTCGCCAATTGCTACTTTAATATCTGGAAGTCCATCTTCACCAATATATATATTAGCGTTGGGATTAGCCATATATCCTCTTACGTTGCCCATATAGTCCGATGAGGCAAGTACAGTTCCAGCTTCACCGTCCCCTTTAAAGCTAACGGTTAATAAATCTTTTTTATCTCCTAAAAGGCTTCCCATTAATGACGCGGCAGTTAAAACGCGTCCCATTATTAAATTAACAGCCATTGTATTTCCATGTATTTCCGATGCTCTGTTAACGATATCCGTTGAGTCTAAAGCAAGTATACGCGCTGACCCGTCTGCTGTCATAGCTCTGACTAATTTTCCCATTTTTTTCTCCTGAATATATAATAATGTTTTTCATCTGTATCTGATGCTTCAGTAAAGTTAAAATCACCATATATGCCGCAAAGTTCGAATCCAGACTTTTCAGCGATTCTTACAAAATCTTTATCTGAATAATAATACTCTTTTTGGCTTTCATCATATCTTTTATAAGAGGTGCCGTTTTTGTGGAAAATCGTAATATCCATGTTTAAGCATTTTGATTTCTTTGAATATTTTCCGCGGTGGATAAAAATACCTTCGTTTCCTTCATTAACGAATGCTTTTCCATTCAGAATATTTTCAAATCGATATTTTGTGCTTGCATCAAAAACAAAAATTCCACCGCTTTCAGTAAACAAAGCAACTCTTTTAAATGCTTTTTCTAAATCAGTTTTATTTTCCATATAATTAAAACAATCGCAGAAACTAATGCAACTCTGAATTGTTCCGTACAATTCCAATTCTCTCATATCTTGGTTTAATAAAAGTACTTTGTTTCTGCATTTAGATGAAGCTATGGAAAGCATTTCCGAAGAAATATCAACACCAATAACTTGAAAGTCTTTTGAAAGTATTTTTGATAATTCGCCTGTTCCGCATCCCAAATCAAGAATTATTTCTGTTGGAATTCCATGTTTTTGAATGGCATTTTTATAGAAATTATAATATCCTTTAAAATCAGCACCATTATACATATCATAAAATTTATAAATTGTGCTAAAATAATTCAAAAGAAATCCTCCCGATTTTTGATTAAAGCTTATTTTGAAGTAAATAACTCTTATACCGATTGTTTCTGATTTTTTCCATTATATCATATATTTTTAAAAAGCACAAGATGATTTTTCTAATTATCTTGACAAAAATGAAAAATGATATTATAATGACTAAAGTGATTATTGAATCATTTTAAAAATAATTATTGTGGATTTAATCATTAAATATTAAAAGACGGAGGAACTACAATGTTCAAAGTTGAAAGAGCAAACCCAGCGGATATCGCTGAAATTCTTGAGGTTTCTAACAGAATATTTGCAGGAGAAGATACAAATTATTTTCAAACGTATCATCCCGCCCTTTACAAAGATGGGGTAAATACAGCTACAGATCATATCGTTATAAGAGAAGATGGTAAAATCATGGGTATGGTTGGTTGGTTCCCTTCTGTTATGAACGTAATGGGAGAAAAATTGGAAGTTTGCGGTGTTGGTACTGTTTGCGTTGAAAAATCTTGCCGCGGAAAAGGTTACATGAAAGAAATGATGGAACAGCTTCTCCGTGAAATAAAAGAAACAAATACTCCAATTGCTGTTTTGGGTGGTAGAAGACAGAGATACGAATATTATGGATTCACGCCTTCAGCAATATGTTCTAACTTTTATTTTAATTTTGACAATGCGAAACATATTTTCGGCAAAGAAACAAATGCTACTTATACTTTCTTAATCCCCGATGGAAGCGAAAAAGAGTTGTTTGAAAAAAGTCTTTCATTGTATGAAAGAAGAAAAGCATACACCGAAAGAACAGCTGAAAATTTCTATGATTGTCTTTGCAATTGCAGATGTAAGCCTATGTTTATTTACAAAAACGGAGTTTTTGCAGGATATGCATGTGTAGCTGGAAACAATTCTGTGATTCACGAATTTGAGTTGGAAGATAACGCTGATTGTTGCAGAATGCTTAAAGATTTTATTAGTGCTTTTGAGCTTAATGGAGTTTCTGTAGCTCAAGTTTTCCATTTTGAAAGAGAAAAATTAAATACTCTCGCAAGAATTTGTGAAGGCACAAGCACAACAGGTGCAGATAGCTATTTGATTCATGATTATGCAAAAGTTGTTACAGCCTTTTCAAAGCTTAAAGCATCATACACCAACATTCCTGATGGAGAATTTGTTGTAGAAATCGAAGGACTTCAAAAAATAAAAATTACTTCCAAACAAGGAAACATTGTTGCTGTTGAAACAGATGAAAATGCTGATTTGGTATTAAAACCCATAGAAGCTGTTTCATTGTTCTTTGGACTTGGAGCATTTAATCTTGACGTATCATCAAAGCTTCCAAGCTTTGCCAATGCTCTCTTCCCTCTCCCTCTATTTTTCTCAGTTCCCGATATGATTTAATTATACAGAATATAAAAGAATATTTATTTATTCAGGACAGTATATTTTATTATGCTGTCCTTTTTATATTTGTTTTGAGGAGATTTATATGAAAAAAATTATCTTATTTATCATTATTCCATCTTTTTTTGTTTTTTTTACTATTGTGCCTATATTTTCTCCCAAAGAAAAACCCGTATTGTCAGCTGTATCTCCTGTAATAAAATCGTGCGGATTTTTAAATGAAGAAATTAAAATTTCAGCGGATAAAGCGATACTTATTGATAAAGAAACAGGACTTGTTCTATATTCTAAAAATGCTGATATTAAAGCTGGAATGGCCAGTACAACCAAAATAATGACAGCAATTGTTATTATAGAGAATATGTCGCTGCAAGATGAGGTCTTAATTACAAAAGAGTCTGTAGGTATTGAAGGGTCATCAATTTATTTATCAGAGGGTGAAATTTTTACTGTTGAATCGCTATTGTATGGACTTCTTTTAGAATCTGGCAATGATTCTGCGGTTGCATTAGCTGTAGGTTTGAGTGATGATTTAAATAAATTTATCGAGAAGATGAATATTAAAGCAAAAGAAATTGGAATGGTAAATACAAATTTTGCAAATCCCCATGGATTATCAGATGACAATCACTATACAACTGCAAGGGATTTATCAATACTTTCTTCATATGCTATGGATAACGAAATCTTCAGAAAAATTGTATCAACTGAAAAGAAAATAATCAAACCAATAAATAGTGAATATGTCAGATATTGTACAAATCATAATAAGCTTTTAGGACAGATGGATATTATTACAGGGATTAAAACGGGATATACCAAAGCTGACGGAAAATGTCTTGTTACATCGGCAGTTAAAGATAATACTGAACTTATTTGCGTAACTTTAAACAGCTCAGATAATTGGAATGACCATAAAACTCTTTTAAATAATGGATTTGAATTATTTAAAAAACGCATACTCGCAACAAAGGGCGAATATGCGTCGGAAATTTCTGTTGTTGGTGGAAGTGTAAATTATATTACGGCGTCAAACATTTCACAAATAGAGCTACTTCTTCCTGAAAACGTTGAACTTGAATTTAAAGTAGTTGTTCCTCCTTTTGTGTATGCTCCAATAGAAAAGGGTGATTTTGTTGGTGAAATAAGAATATATTCTTCTCAAAAAATTATATACTCATTTCCACTTTGTGCTGATGAAAGCGTTAACGTTAAAAAGGTTTCTTTCTTCAAAAAAATATTTGGTTAACTTTTATTTGCAACGAAAAAAGTACCTTTGTAATTATTATCCATTATATCATATAGAATTTCAGGTCAATTTCAGCCTGAAGTCCAAGTGGCAGCTTCCCAATCTGATCTATTTGAGGTTGGTGGAGTCGGGTCGTAGCCATGTCGTTCTGTGAGCCAAGGAGT
>JAZRPU010000224.1:0-2186 GCA_045649365.1 Eubacteriales bacterium
TATTCTGTTATATCCCAATTTGTTTTCTACGGAATTATTTGTAAGAGCGGCAACGTTGGAAAAATTGCACATTTCCAAAGTATTCGCATTTTTCAAAGCATCAATTGAAATTTCTTCTTTTTTAGCTTCTACGTATTCTCCCTTTGAAGATGCAACGGGTGCATAGAAAGAAAGATACTCGCCAAATTCTTTTGTTATAGAAAGATAAGCAGAATAATTCTTATTGGCAATTCCTTTAAATCCACCGTCAAGATGCTTTTCGATAAAGGGTTTTGAAGAATATTTGAGAGATTTAACCAATTCACTTTCAGAGCCGAGCTTTGCAGAAGTCAAAAGACCTTCGGCTTCTTTATAATCTTCGTTTTTCTCCCCTATTCCCAAAGCCTTAAGAACATCTTTTTGGCTGTTACCAACGATAACGCTTTGGTTAACAAGCTCTGTTTTTGCCGCATCGTCGATTTTTGTGCTATAAGTTAAAGGAAGTCTTACTATAGCATAAAGTATCATAATAACGGGAAGCTGAATGAAAAGAGGAAGACAGCCGGACATGGGGTTATATCCCTCTTTCTGATACATCTCGTTAATTTCCATGCTCATTTTCTGTTGAGTTGCTTTATCAGTTCTGCCAGCATATTTTTTTCTGATAGCCTGTTCCTTCGGACGAAGACTTGCAGTTTTCACAGAATTCTTTTGCTGCTTTATGGATAAAGGGAAAAGAAGTATTTCAACAATCAAAGAAAAGAAGAAAACCGCCAAAATATAGTTATTTGCTGATATACTACAGCAAAAACGCATTACATAACCGAAAAGATTGTATAAAATATCCATTTACATTCTCCAAACCTTAATAAATATTCCCGTTTAATAACAACCGTTTTTTCCTTACAAAAAAAGCTGTACAAATAATAAAAAACGTCTATTTTATTTATTGATTCTACTCAATTATTTTTTATTTTTTCTGAATATGTCGAAAACCCTTTGCGGAACGGGGTCAATTCCCCCTTTACAAAAAGGGTTACATCTTAAAATTCTGTAAAAAGCCAAAAAAAAGCCCGCTATTATGCCGTGTTTTTCAATTGCTTCCATAGCATAGGAAGAACAGCTGGGTGTAAATCGGCAGCTATCGGGCAAAGCAGGCGATATAAACCTCTTGTACAATTTTATTGGAAAAATAAAAGCTTTTTTTGCAAAGGCGTGAATCTCTTTTAAAAGTAGCATTTCAGTAGTAATAATAAGGAAATTATTTCTCCGCAAACAATTCCAAGCTGTCAAATAAGCGCTCCAGCTCTTTTTTCACTTCTTGAGATTTATAAGCTGTACACGCTTGTCTTGCGGTAATAACGATAATATATCCTTTTTTTATTCTCCCATACAGTTGTCTGTATGCTTCTTTAATAATTCTTCTTGTTCTGTTTCTTACAACGGCATTTCCACGCTTTTTGGAAACGCTGATTCCCAAAACGGTGTTCTTTCTGTCATAATTTTTCAAACGGTAAACTACAACGCCCTTTGAAGCTTTAAAAGCGGCGTTGGAATAAACTTTGCCGAACATGTGCCTTTGTTTTAACGTTGGTATCTTTTTGGAGCGTTCCATAAAAACTCCCAAACATTCTTATTTCATATTATAATGAATAAGGCAAAATCCAGAATGCACGAAAAAAACGGTAGTTCAATAAGCCCTTTCACGTTATTAAACGTTAAAAGATACAAAGATAACCGTAACAAAACTAACAGATTTTTTTATAATTGAAAATGAATAAATTCTGCCGTTTTTCAAACGGAAAAGCTTTTATGAGTTATATCTCCGATAATAATCCTTTTTATTATGGATTATTATCGGAACTCAAAAAAACTTCAAATACTTACTGATACTTACTAAATACCGTCTTTTAATCAAGCAATTCTTAATAAGGACGTCAGCCAATTAACAATTAATAAGAAAGCTTTGCTCTGCCCTTTGCTCTTCTTCTCTTAAGAACTTTTCTACCGTTAGCAGTAGCCATTCTCTTTCTGAAACCATGTTCTTTTTTTCTTTGTCTTTTTTTAGGTTGATATGTCTGAAGCATAATTACCCTCCTGTAATATAATATTTCTCTTTTATTTTTAATGACAGCATTCCTATTAAAACACAAACAAAGCCCAATGTCAAGAGTTTTTATAAAATTTAATATTTTAATTTTTTTATT
>JAZRPU010000225.1:0-1959 GCA_045649365.1 Eubacteriales bacterium
AGATGTTTTTGATAAAATGATAAATGAAAATTTAATGGATACGTCTATTAAAATCAACGAAGATTTACTTATGAATTATTGGTTATTTAAAGAGTCAGAAAAATCCGTGTTTGAAGACATTTGCCTTTATCATTATATTTCTACAGAGAATTCTGCATCAAAGACCAAGTTCACCGCCGATCCGTTAAAAGTCATGAAAATCATATATAATGATGTATCAACGGAATACAAAGATTTAATGTTTTCACGAGTACTTCGTCAACTTATTACTTTGTCTTCTATGTCATTAAATAAGCAAAAAGAAATAAGAAAACCACACAGAAAAGCAGCAAGAAAAGAGTTAAGAAAGAATTTTACAAAAGTATTATCTTCAAAAATAAGCAAAAAAGTAAAGTTTTTAGCAATATGGACTGCAGTATTGCCCTGGAGTTATGGATTTATACATAGAACCTATTGTAAATTATCAGGTAATTATAACGAATATATGTTAAATTAGGAGATAAAATGAATCTTAAAGGATTAACAATCACTTTTTTAGGAGATAGTATAACCGAAGGTTGTTGTGTTGAAAAGCTCGAAAACAGATATGACAACATAATGTTGAGAAATTATGATTTAAAAGCTGTATATAATTACGGAATAGGTGGCACACGTTTAGCACACCAAACAATTCCATCTTCAAATCCAAGATACGATTTATGTTTTTGCGGGAGAGCACACACACTTAATAAAGATTCGGATATAATTGTAGTTTACGGAGGAGTAAATGATTATATTCACGGTGATGCACCAATAGGAAAAGAGTCTGATATTACACCAGCAACATTTTACGGTGCTGTAAACTATCTCATGAATTATTTGAAAACCGACTTTTCAAATCAAACTATTGTTTTTATGACTCCGGCTCATTGCTACTTTGAAAATGTCAGCGATAAGGAAATTTCTCATTCTCCCAACAAGAAAAACGATGCACTCCCTCTCAAAGGATACGTTGATATAATAGAAAAAGCAGGATTAAAACATAATATACCGGTAGTTAATCTTTTTGAAAATTTAGGTTTAGACCCCAACGATGAAAAAATAAGAAACGAATATACAGCAGACGGCTTACATTTTAATGACAAAGGTCAATATTTTATTGCGAAATGTTTAGGTGAATTTTTATTATCGCTATAACAAAAAAGCTCTTCAATGCATTGATAGGCATAGAAGAGCTTTTATCATATTATTTCAGATATAATCTTATTTTCCAAAAACAGCAATATGAGCTGCCTTTTTCAATACGTTACATTCTTCATCGGAAATATTGCAATTATAATTTACTTTTTCAGGAGAAATTCCAAATATTGTTGAGAAAATAACCCACGCTGCAACTATACTTCCATAAAGTGAAGGATGATACAAATCATTGTCGTAAAGATTAATGGATTCGCAATTTTCATACACGTCTAAAAATGCATTTCCAACAGGTGCTACATATCCTCCGACATCATTTGCAGCCTTTGAATATGCCGCATACATTTTTTCTGCCATTTCTCTTGTGGACTTGCCACAAAGAGGCAATAACTCATATCCTTCTTTATATCCCCATGTAGAGTAAAGATACACCTTGGCACCATTATTCTTTGCCATATTAGCAAGTGTTTCTACGCCATGAAAAAATTCATCATAGCCCGTTATCGCATTCATACTTTGTTCTTGAAGAATAACGATATCATATTTTTTTGTTTCAAAAGCCTTGTATACCTGCTTTCCGAATTCATCTTCAGAATTGCAAAAATCAACAAGCTTATATCCGCCTGTTGTAACAGACTCAACAAAAACAGGAACATTTGTAGCATCACAAATTTTGGCAAAAATCGCATGTGGCATATCGCTGAAATAAGTAAAGCTGTTTCCTATAAAAAGTATTGATGTTTTTTTCATGTTTATATATCCTCCGATACTTTGTTTTCTTAA
>JAZRPU010000226.1:0-1444 GCA_045649365.1 Eubacteriales bacterium
ATCATACAGTAACTTGTTATCCTTCAGCGTTGTTTCCAAAAGCTCTAATATGGTATTTGTATCAACAGAATTGAAATAATCGTGAATATCTACTTTATAACTGTAAAGCTGTGTTATATCGGGATGCTTTATCAGGTCTGCTATGGCTTTTTTTACACCAATGTTTTTTCTGAATGAATAAAGATTATCAGGGAATACGTTATCATAGCGGTGAAGCAAAAAAGCAATATGCTTTAAAACATAATTCTCTTCTCGGTCGAAAACAAAAACCGTTCTTTTTTTGTTTGTGCTTTTTTTGTTTAACTCTTTCAAACGGGATAATTTAAAGGGATTGCCTTTTAATATTGTTTCCACTACGGGTAAATATTCTTTTTTTTCAATAAAGCTTCTTAAGTCCTTTTCTTCATAAGAAGACAAATTTTCTTTTAATGTTTTTTGTTCAAGGAATTTATACCATGACAATTCATTTTTCAATTCAAATAATATACTCACTTTTAACTCCTTAAAAAAATCGGGTACGGGCTTAATTACCCGTACCCATATAATTCAGCAATCGAAAATATTAAACACTGTTTAATAACAGTACACGGTTGCACACAGAAAAGCTGTCTGCAAAGCTATATGAAATTCTGTGCTTTACCTGCCACAGACGCAAATGCATTCGATTGCTTAATTATCAAAAGTAAAAGCGTTTTTGCCGCCATTTTTTATTTCTGACTATGCAAGAGTCTTTATTTCGCCAAGCTCTTCAAGAACTCTTCTCACAACGTAATGCTCTTTGTTTGGATATCCAATAATAAATCTTAAATATTTTATTTTTTTATCATAACAAGAGTATTTAACGTCAGTTATAGCCATGTGAGAAGTGCTTGAATGTTTTAAAATAGCTACAGCAAGAACATCTTTTCCATCTTTTTTGAACAAGAATTGGATAGGCTTGCATTTAGGATGAGCTCCAACGTATGTAGGGTCTACGTTTTTGACAATTTGATATTCATCGAAAAGAGAATTGGAAAAATATTTTTCAAACTCTACCATGAGTTGAGCTTCGGTGCGAGTGTCATTGCGATACAGATAATAATATTCATCTTCTGTGCCTTCCAGCTTGTTCAAAACGTCGGTGGGCAATGCAACTCCGTAAAGCTTGGAGGCGTATTTAGGATTACTAACTACAGAATCCAAAACCGATGAATCTTTAAGAAGTTCTTGCAAAATAGAAGGATTTTTCAATACAAATTTGAAAACGTCATCAGACAGAAGATCTTTTTTTACTTCTTCAATGGATCTTCCTTGAAAAGCTGAACGTTCAGCTTCTTGCAATTCGTTTTGCAAACTTATTACTTTCTCGTTCACAGCGTTAATATCTTGCTTTATTTCTTCAAAGCTTGAATATCCGCCGATAGCTTTTTTAAGCTGTTCTGCTTTCTCTGATAAGGGGTTAATT
>JAZRPU010000227.1:0-11962 GCA_045649365.1 Eubacteriales bacterium
AAGGAAAAGCATCTGTCCATCACCAACAGCAGGAAGTCCTGCTCCAAATCTGCCAGCAAATCCAAGTTTAGCTTCTTTTTCAACAGCGTTCTTTTCATTTTTCCATTCACGTCCAAATGGAGGATTAGAAAGAATATAGTCAAAAGTTTGCCCTGTAAACTGGTCATCAGACAACGTGTTTCCGCTTCTGATCTGTGTTGCATCGTTGCCTTTTATAAGCATATCCGCTTTGCAGATGGCGAAAGTCTGATCGTTTATTTCTTGACCAAAAGCAAGTAATTCTGCGCTTGAATTCATCTTGTGAAGATAGTTTTCTGCCACGGAAAGCATACCGCCAGTACCACAAGCTGGATCGTAAATTGTTTTGGCAACATTGTTTCCTGAAAGGAATGCACTATCATCATAAAACAGGATATTAACCATAAGTTCAATCACTTCACGAGGAGTATAATGCTGACCTGCATCCTCATTATGAGCTTCGGAGAATCTACGAATAATCTCTTCGAATATATATCCCATTTCAAGATTTGAAATATGGTTTGGATGCAAATTCGCTTTGACTGAAGTAAATTCCTTTAAAACGATGTAAAGGATATTTTTCTGTGCCATAGTTGAAATATGACCATCAAACTTAAACTTTTCTATAATTTCTACCACATTAGGAGAAAACCCATTGAGATAGTTGCGAAAATTTGTTTCAATATTATCGGGATCATCAAGCAAACGCTCGAATGTATATTTACTTGTATTATAGAACTGATATCCTGATACGTTTCTGAGCAAAATATCACGCATTGGTAAATCTTTTACTTGCTCAAATTTTTCAAGCACCGCATCCTTTGTATCAGACAAGATACAATCAAATCTGCGGATAACAGTCAACGGGAGTATAACCTCACCATATTCATGTGGCTTATATACTCCTGTCAACTTATCAGCAATTGCCCAAATTAAATTTGCTTTTTCATTTATATGTGAACTTAAACTCATTCAAAGTACCTCTTTAATATTTTACAATTTCATTATATCATACCAAAAGTAGTTTTAAAAAGACCTTTTTCAAAAAAATTCTCGTTTCTTCAGAAAAAAATAGTTTATTTCGTGTTCCTCTGTCTATAAATCTCTTTCAAGTCCTCGATTGCAACTTCTGGGGCGAGGGTATGAAACATGAGCCAATTACGGTTCATAGTTTCCGCAGGGGCTTGTTTATAGATTTCTTTGCTGTCCTCGCCTGTATGGATATTCCAAAATCGGTAGATATAGCCCGTCCAATAGAGCATTTCTTTATCGTACACATTACCGCCCATTGTCAATTCGGCAACGTCAGCAAGTTCTGCAAGAAGGTATTCTTCACCTGCCCATTGAAAGCGATTGAATTTGGAGTCAAGTCCTTGGGCAACATCGCTCGTCATAAACGCTTTAATGAAAGGAACGCTGTTATATCCCTTTTCACCCGAAAGTTCAAACAGTCTTCCTTGTATATCACACAATTTTAATTGGAGTTCGTTCATTATACTCTCCTATTATTTTGACTCGTCAAGTATTTCGTCAAAGAATTTTCCTTCACGACGGTAGTTTTTGCATATATCATTTGCGAGAGTTATACCGTTCCTACGGTTTATTTCGCTTTCATCCTGAAGAAATCTACGTTCAAGCATTGAAATGTTGATTTCTTTTTCAATTCTGACAGATTTACACGCCTTTTCTGTAATGGCAACGTACTGTTTTCCAAGTTTTAGTGCGGACAAGCTATTCACCAAAGCCACATCGGTGATATTTCCCATAAAGAAATTATCAAGCACGTAAAACATTCTGTCGTTTGCTATACATCCGATTACAAGGTCTTTTCCAGAATCAATTTGGCTATACTTATTATAAAATGATGTGCCTTTGATTTTATCCATTCTTCCACGATGGAAAGCAACAATCATTGCCCAATCCAAGTCAGCTTTTATTTCAACAGAATCAAGGGAATTCAAATCGATTGAAACAACGTAGAACTTTGATTTTTCAAAATCGCAAATCAAAGTCAAAGGCTGCCCAAGTTCAGTTCCCATATAAAAGCCTTTACCGAAGTCGCACATTTCACGGCTTTTCGGCTCAATTTCTCCAACGATGCCTGATTTCGAGCCATGATAGAGAAGTATACGCCCATTTTCAACGTTGATTAAATCAACTTCGTTCTGGATTCTATCGAGAATAGTCTGATAAACTGATATTTTATTTTCAACACAAAAATTATATATTTGAGTTTGCGCCATACGGTTTGGAGTAGTTTTTCCATTCTCCCAACGGTTAATTGAAAGAGGCGTTGTTCCAAGGGATTTTGCAAACTGTTCCTGATTCATTCCAGCCATAGAGCGAATTGCTTTTATCAATTCTTTCATATTCATCACCTATCATTTGTTATTAATTTTATTATATACTATGATAGTTAGTTTGTCAATGTTTTTTACTCAACATTTTGTTATAAAATCGTCTTTTTATTCAAAAGTTAAGTGATAAAAAGCCTTGTTATCCACCGATAATGATGTTTTCAAGCCAAAAACAAAGGAATGACACTTTTGTTCACGCCCTTAAATCGTTGTGGTAAATGGCGTTTGTGGGGGATAATTTTCATTTTTGAAAAATTTATACCCCACAATGTGTTATTAATCAAAAAACGCCTCACATGAAAACTTTTCGGCAGATTTCAGAAACGCTTTGAAATCTGCCGAAGTTATATATTTCTGATTGTAAAGACTTACACTCACATACATCCGATAATAATCAACACAACAAGCAATATACCTATCATGCACGTTAAGCATCCTGAAGGATTTTTATATTCATTATTCCTTTGAGGCGTTGTATACGTTTTTGACTGTGTTGGCGTTGTTTGACGCTGTACGCTGTTTGTTTGCTTTTTATTTGATTGCTTTGCCTTCCTGTACAGAGAAAGCGGATCTCGAACAGTCATAATTCTTGAGCGAAACTCATTCAGCCAAAGTTCATCACCAGGCTCACAAGTATTTTCCTCATTGCAATCGGGATCGTGCGAAATTTTATTTCTCACCCAACGGCAATGTTTAAGTTGCTTCAAATCCGCATCCCACCCTGCAACGTAACGAGAACCGTCAACGGTATTAATCATTTCATCAATATATGATGACACGCCATTTCCATATATTTCGCTACACAGCTTTTCCAATCTTTTATAAGAATCAATAAAACTCATAATTTATTCCCGACATCCATTGAATATAATATAAGTTTGTTATACTCTCAAAACGTTTGTTTGTCAAGATATTATACAGTTTTAACCTCGTTTTTAAGCTTTTTTACAAGAAAAAATCTCAAATATCCAAAAACGTGCAAAAGTCATCAAAAAAACTTGTAAAAATGTGTAAAAACCGCCTTGAAAAACTTGCAAAAACGTGTTATTATATTTTTGACAAGGCAATCAGGTGATGTATTACGCAAAGTAACACATTAGAAAAGCTTATTAAAATGAAGGATTAAACTAAAAATCGCCCCCAAAAACGACTTTACGTTATCGCCCTTTGGTGATAGCGGAGTCCTCCACCAGCTAAATTGAATTTTTAATATCTGAAACAGTTTTTGAAAATCATTTTGCTGATAATCACACCTCAGAAAGTTGATTTTGATACTTTTTATCATTTTTTCGTGGTAAAATGGAGATTTTGAGGCAATTCGACTACCATTTTTTACCGAGCCTCACTTCCAGCATAAATAAAAGGACACCAAAGGGTGTCCTTTTATTTATGGTATATGTAGGGAATCGAACGGGTCGGTAGTGAATGACAGTCCAGTGGACTGTCAGAGCCGACCCTGACCGAGCGCGCACGCGAGAGCGATTCCCCAATGCTCGCCTATTTTATTTTTTTCAAAACCTTTTTAGCCTCGTTGGAAACGTATTCTTTAGTACATATTTTTCCCCAATACTCAAATGCGGTAACTGAAATCTCGTATTTATAATTATTGGTTTTATAGTTATAGCTTCCTATTACCTCACGAAGTTCATCTTCAGTAATATTTATACAATGATTTAAAAAATCTGTTGTTTCAGCATCATTATAAAAAACACAATCTCTTATAGCAAGAGGTAAGAGAACACCGTTTCGGTATAAATTGATGAATGGTAAAAGCATTTCAGGGCAATTTTCACCCAAAACGCCTCTCGTCTTTTCAAGAACTGCATAAGAATCTCCATTGCTTAACAGCTTCGAGATTCTGTCAAAATACTCTTCATTTTTCTGTCCTTTGCTTATTACAGCATCAAACTCAAGAAGATACAGTTTATCCGATGGTGAAAAATTCAAAAATGTATTTATAGCGTATTCTGTAACCTCCGGTACGACCTTTGAACTAATTTTTTTAATAATAGATTGAATTGTAAATATAGACTCCATTCGTGGCAAATATTTCCAAAAAAGCTTCATAATCCTTGGGTCTTTGACAGACCGTAGGTCCAAGTCAGCTAAATAATGATAATCATACCCCAATTCGTTTATTTCTTCATACATCTCAAGCAAAGCTTTTTCTTCTCCCTGTGGATTAGAAGATGGAGTTTCGCTTTTGATTCTTTGTTCATATAAAAACTTTGCAACATCTTGATTTTTCATTTTAATATCGATTCCTTACATAAAGTTTTTTATTTTAAAAACTCGCAAACAGTTTCTCCCTCATACTGTTCTATATGCGTTTTTCCATATTCGTTTGGAGAGATATATCGCAAGTCTGCCCCATGTGATATAAGCAATTTAAAAATTCTTGCTATATCTTCTTTAAGTTCGGGTGTAAGTATTCGGTCATAACCTTCATTTCGTGGCAGTATCTGCCGAGCTTGCATAAAGGCTCTATCAATACAAGCGTTATCGTATGAATCTTTCGAATTTACGTCTGCTCCCATTTTGACAAGTTTTTCAAGCAAAGAAAATATATATTTTTACATTAATAGTATTATTTGTTATTTGTAAAAAGTATAGAATTTATATTTAAATCTATATTTTCACAAATTGTTTTTTCAAAAAACTTTGTATAGGTTTTTCTATAAACTTTCCAACAACAAATGTAGCAACAAACGTTCCAATTATAGCAACTATAGCAATTATTATTGATGGAACTCCAATAATGTTTAACCTATCCAGAAGGCTGCAAAAAACTACACCATGCATAAGATATAATGTATATGAATACTTATCCAAAACATTTATTGTATATTGAATCCGATTAGGAAGAGAAACGCTATCAGTAGCAGTCATCACTAACAACACACAAGCAAAAATAGAAACATAAACGTATGACGTTTTTCCTATAATCGTCATACATATTGCGGCTAACAAAAACGTAATCGTAGCAAATTTACAACGTTTGCTGTATACACAAGCATAAATAACAACACCCAAAAACATCAGATGCAGTTTATCGAATATAACACACTTATAAAACGTTCCCAAAACTTGAGTTATTACAAAAACCGCACCCCATACCAAAACGCTTGAAAATATCGTTCTGATTTTTCTAATAATCCACGGTGCAATTAAATAAAAAAACATAAATATCGGGATAGTCCATGTTATTCCTAAATTACTCCAAAAATATGTATCACTATTTAGAAATCCATTCAATAAAAAAATATACCTGAACCACCCTATTCCTAATTCATCAGGCGGAATAACCGTCACAAAGTGATTTAAAATATTTTCCGAAATAAAATAATACAAAATAACTATATAGTACAGAGGCAATATAGCAACTATACGTTTTTTGTAATAGTTCAAGATATCTGCATTGGGATTACACAAAAACGTTTTGCCCGCAAGGAACCCGCTTATTAATAAGAACAGATGAACGCCGTAGGCTCCAAAGTCTGTAAAGGTTCTTACAATTCCGGATAATCCAACACGTTGTCCAAAATGCACAACAAACACCATAACACATGCAGCTACTCGTAATATTTGAATTGAAACATTTCTCTTGTTGCTCATATCATACCTCCTTGATTGCCCAGATTATATCACACTTTATTGCAGTGTCAATACTCAAATTAGTATATCAGCCTTTTCAATTCCCTTTCATTATAGGTAAATAGTGTTTGTTTGTCAATGTTTTTCATCAGATTTTATAAAACATCAAATCTGACAAAAAAACATTTGTTTTCAATTATTATTCAGATAAAATCTCAACCGAATTATGAAATTCTCAAATGATTAGTTTTCCATTTCCCAAATCACTGCAATACACGAGAGGACATCTAATTAAGTTTTTAATTTTCAAACTATTTCTGTAAACTAAATAGGATCTCCCTGTTTTTTAAATAGCACATTCAGCGTCAGTGTAACAAAGAGGTTTATGCTTTACTATTTACTTTTTGGTATCACCGTGATATAATGAACTAAAGGCGGTGAAAATATGCTACTATCAAACTATGACTTTCACGATATACATGCAACATTAGTATTGTTGCGTTCAAAACCTGAAAAAGAATACAACGTACAAGTTATAAAATCCGTACAACAGATTTTATCCTACCCCGAAGTTGATAATACGATTGATGACAACATTATCAGAAAAAAATTGCGAACAATAGAAACGCTCGATACGGAATGTTTCAGTTGGGTATACGTTGACAATATATACACCTATGGCTTGAAAGTCATTAAGGATAATTTTTGCTATTCCTTTCTCGAAAAAGGGTTTTCAAAATTACTCGAATGTGCAATAAACCAAGATTATAATCAATTGAAAGTCCTTTCAGACGCATTGCATAACATACCTATATTTTTCACGGAAGAATGCACGAATTTCAAAAAGGCTGTCAAAATTGAGTTTTTCCAATATAACAGTATCTATAAAACAGATTTGCTAAAAGAATTATCTTGCGAATAAAGGGAATGAATATCCATATTGATTTGACTCATATAATCTGGAAAACACCCTAAAATATTTTTAACACACAGTCAAAAACTCCCCCTAACAAAGTTTCAACAGCGATATATAATCCCCCTCTTTTATTTTCATCACCAGAGCTTTTGCAACACACAAGTATGTCCGCCTACAAGTGAAATTGATTAAATTACATCACACGTTTACTGAAAACGAGGAATAGGTATATGAAAATTAACAAAAGTAGTTTTAGCGTAAAATCCAGCGATAATATTCACACTCTGCAAGGAGTTGTATATTTTCCAGAAAAAGATATAAAAGGTTTTTTTCACATAGTTCACGGGATGAAAGAACATATAGGAAGATACGAAAAGATAATGACAGATTTGGCTGAAAATGGATTTATTACTTTTGGATATGACAATTTAGGCCATGGAAAAACCGCTGAAGATGAATGCGAATTGGGATATATAGCGAAAAAAACGGGTGGGAAATTCTTTCGAAAGACGTGAGCGTTTTTTCGTCGGAAGTAATAAAAAGATACACACCGACCTCCGACAAGCTCCCCTATTTTCTGATGGGGCACAGTATGGGTAGCTTTATAGCTCGTATTGCCGCAGAAAAGTACGTTACTCCCGACAAGATAATAATAATGGGAACATGCGGAAAAAATCCTGCCGCTGGAGCAGGACTCACTCTCATATCCCTGATAAAAAAAATCAAAGGGGACAAGCATTATTCTCCACTTATAGACAAACTGGCTTTCGGAGGATATAACAAAAGATTTGAGAAAGCCTCAAAAGATGATTCTGTTCCTTGGTTTACCAACGATGAATCAGTCAGAAAAACATATTATAATGACAAATACTGTAATTTTAACTTTTCAGTAAGCGCAATGGGGGACCTTATTCGGCTTGTAAAAGAATGCAACAGAAAAGAATGGTATAAAAACATAGGAGGAAAGATGCCCATACTTTTGATATCTGGAGAAGAAGACCCTGTTGGTAACTACGGGAAAGGAATTATTGAAGTCCAAGACAATTTGATAAAACAAAAATCCGATGTTACCTGTATTCTTTACAAAAATGCAAGACACGAGGTTTTAAACGACTTCACATATGAAATGGTGAAAAATGATATTATCACCTTTGTAGAAAAATGATAAAATCGGTTCTTTTCTTTTGGGGATAAAATAGGTTGAGTTTGAAAAAAGAAAAGAATCCTCACTTAATTATTATTTACATTTTATATTTACTGTGATACAATGGGTTAAAGATGGTGAGTTTATGAAAAAATTTTGGGGATATGCAACCAATGGTGAATTCTCTGTTGGGTGTACAGGTCAAACAATTTATTTGTATGATAAAGACAATAAAGAAATAAAAAATTTCAAGATACTATTTATGCCTACACCCCCACAATTTCTCCCAATGGTAAACTGTTCGTTGTGAAATCGACCAACGGTACATTTGCAGCTTATTCTCTCGAAACTTTTCAACTAATAAAAAAGTATCGTTATACGAAATATGGAGATAATTACGGTTTTTGTTTTTCTCATGACGGACAATTCTTCATCAATATTGAAGCCATAAAAGATAGTTTGCATTCAAATATAACAATTTACAACACTTCGGATTTTTCCGTAGCCAATCAAATCTTTTTTGATGATAAAACGATGATTGAGTTTATTGAATTTGATGAAAACACAAACTCTTACTATGTTTTAGGTTTTATTCGTGACGATAAATTAGTTGCAAACCGTTTTTTTGTTTCTAAGTTTGAAGAACAAAAAATAGAAAAAATTATCACCATTTCCAAGGAAGAATATCGTCTTTTCTATTTATATAAATGTTTGGAGCTGAACGGCTTTACAGAAACGAAATATCGCTGGATATTTCGTTCAAGCTACTCCCTCGATGAACTAAAAAACATGAATCTCACCTTGGCGAAATTATATTCAAAAAAGCAGAGCTGTTGCATTTAAACTCCCCCTCTCCTCTCTGCTCTTCATTTCCGAAGCTTTCGCAATACACGAGTGTTCGTCTGCCTATGGCAATAACGCTGTAAGTGGGGTTTGGAACTTTGATTTCCGTTCGTGGCAAGTTTGTAAGTATATCGGGGGATTTGACTACAAACTTCATCTGACGCATTACCGAAGGAAAGCTACAGTTTCTCATCCACAGGAATGTAGTTTTCGCATTTTCCACATCATCTTCATTTTTTGCATAATTTTTGGGACTGCCATTTTCGGCAGTCCCATTTTGATTTATGTCAAGAAAATAATCAGTTTATATTGCCATCGGTGCAGTAGATTGTGTAGTTTCCTGTGTAAGAGAGATAGTCCGTACCTTTTAAAATCTTGTTCCATTGTGATTTTGTACCACCATAGGTAATATGTGTAAGTCTTGTGCAATTCATGAATGCATAATCGCCAATAGAGGTTACACTATCGGGAATTATAACACTCTCAAGGCTTGGGCAATTATTGAATGAATATTTTCCAATAGAGGTTACACTATCGGGAATAGTAATTTGTGTAAGGCTTTTGCAACCATTGAACGCCCCCTCGCCAATAGAGGTTACGCTATCGGGGATTGTAACGCTCTCAAGGCTTGTGCAAAACATAAACGCTTTATCGCCAATAGAGGTTACGCTGTCGGGGATAGTTACGCTCTCAAGATTTTCGCAATAATAGAATGTAGAAGCGCCAATGGAGATTACTCCGTACGGGATAGTTACGCTCTTAAGGTTTGCGCAATACCTGAAGGCATAAACGCCAATGTATGTTACACTATCGGGAATTGCAACGCTGTAAAGGCTTGTGCACTCCATAAATGCATAAGAACCAATGGAGGTTACACCATCGGGGATAATTATACTCTCAAGACTCTTACAATACTTGAACGCGCCACTATAAATAAACTTATTATCATTATGTATATCGCAAGAGATAATGTCAGTTGATTTTGCTTTGATAAGTACCATGTATGGATTCGTTGAATTTCCAAGATAATATGCATTATTATATTCGTTATACGTCAAACTCGTGCAACCTTCCACCGCATAAGAGCCAATAAACATTACGCTGTCGGGAATGGTTACACTCTCAAGTCTTGCGCAATTATTGAATGCATAAGAGCCAATGGAAGTTACGCTGTCGGGGATAGTTACGTTCTTAAGGCCTTGGCAACCGTAGAATGCATAATCTCCTATGGAAGTAACGCCATCATAGACAATTACTCTCTCAAGACTTATACAATTATAGAACGAATGAGAGCCGATAGTTGACCCGTCTGTGATGATAACCGTTTTTAAAGATTCGGGAACGTAAGTTTTATTACTATAATACGAAGACGTTCCAAAAATATAACCAAAATGTGTATTGCCTGTTCCGTTTTTAGTTGCGCCTACAAACGGTAAAGTAATTCTCGTAAGACTTGTACACCCCTCGAACGCTGAAACGCCAATGGAGGTTACACCATCGGGGATGGTTACACTCTCAAGGCTTGTGCAATTCTCGAACGCAGAATAGCGAATGGAGGTTACGAAATCGGGAATTACGATAGAAGTCACGCTTTTATCCTTCAAACCCGTTATTGCGCAAGCTGTTGACGTTGAAGTAAAGGTGAAATTTTTCAATTCATCCACAACTTCGGTTTTAGCAACTACGTTTTTATCAACTACAAGCGAATATTCTTCAGCTGTTGACAAAAGCGCATCTCCCGAATACCAACCCACAAAGCGATATCCAAGCTTTGTGACATTGGCTGTAACGGTGATTTGAGTGCCATAAGCATACATTCCGCTATTTGTTATGCTACATGCCGTTGTATCGGAAGCTGATATACTATAGGTATTTCTCGTATAATATACTTTAAGTGCAAGAGTGCCTTGCCCGTTAATTTTTCCGTCCAGCACACTTAAACTTCTGTCAAGGGTAAAATGTTCAAAGGATTTTTCCTCGGCTGTTACGGTTGTATCCGTTATGCCCGCAAGATTTTCCGTTTCAGAGATTAATAATTCATATTCTGTTTTATCAACGTTTTGCAAATAATATTCAACCTTGTAGGGTGTATTTGCATTTGCTATCCACGATGCAGTTACCGTTGTATTTGCAGTGATAGGATTTGAAAAATCATAGTTCCAGCCATCAAAGGTATATCCGTCGCGCAGTGTTGTGGGCTCACAAGCATAACAGCCCTCTTCTACGTATTGTTTTTCAACACTTGTACCGCCCGACGTATCAAATAATACCGTATACATATATTTACGGTAAATATTCACCGTGTAAGTAGATACGCTTTGGTCGGCATGTGTTATGTGAATATAGAATATGTTTTCCCCCTCGGCAAGAGGAGCAGTTTTCGTTGCGATATTGTTCATTCCATAAACGTCGGTACTTAAAACCCAAATGAGTTTGTTTTCAACGTGAATATCGTTAATAAAGCTGAATACGTCAGTTGAGTTGGAAACAACACCGCTGATATTTTTTTCGTCAACCTCAAGTGTTTCAGACCAAAGAACGTTTCCGCTTGACAAAGCGGGAATTATTTCTTGCTCTTTTATAACAGTTTTACATACAGAACAATGCTTGCCCTCTGTCAGCCCTGTGGTTGTTTGGGTGGGGGCAACAAATTCATCGATTACTTCAACGTGACCAAGAGGCAAAATTTCCGCAGTTTCTTCAGCAGAACACTTCTTGCACGTTTGGGTTTTCACTCCCTTTTCTGTACAAGTCGGTGTTTTTGTTACTACCCATTCTCCGAAGACATGTTCACATTTTCCCGTGGGATAAAGGTTATATTTTCCAAGAAAATAGCCCTTTATTTGCAAATAGTCCGTTGAATCGATTTGCCCGTCAGTCTGGGCATCTGCGGCTAAAAAGTGAATCTCATCCAATTGATACTTTCCAAGAAAATAACCTTTTATTTGAAGATAATCTGTTGAGTCAACGTATCCGTCCCCATCGGCATCGCCTTTAATAATGATGTATGCTTCATCATTACCGCAAGTAATTAACGTTCCCGTTGAAACTATTTCATTCTCCCCGAGGGACACGTTGTTTTTATACGCT
>JAZRPU010000228.1:0-11874 GCA_045649365.1 Eubacteriales bacterium
TACTACACTGAGGTTAAAGAAAAGGACCGTACATATTATGAGGTCTATTCGCTGCCGAGAAACGAGAAGATTCCCGAGGGCTACAAGGAGATATCTTTTGTATGCTTAAGACCGGACGGAGCGTATGAAGCACCAAGCACGATCGGTGTTATGTGCAAACGGGCAAGTAAAAAGGTAGAAGGGTTGGTCGGGTGTCATTTCCACCAGCTGCGTCACACATTCACGAGCAATCTGCTCTCAAACGGAGCGGCACCGAAGGATGTGCAGGAGCTTTTAGGTCACTCCGATGTCAGTACCACGATGAATGTCTACGCTCACTCCACAAGAGAGGCGAAGCGTACTTCCGCACGACTGCTCGATAAGGTACTTGGCGGTTAGATATAAAAAGTTTCCCTTATTTTTGCTCATAAGGGCAAAAACAAGGGAAAATACATAACAGTTGAGTTTGTAATTAACGAAAACCCCAGTAATATCAAGGGTTTTTAGAGTATAGGACAGTTATTGTCTGATAAATAAGAATTTATCTTATAGAAATCAACAGATTTCAAATGTTGTGTTGTTCAAATTCTCCTTTTTGAGCAGTAAAATATTACTGTAAAATCAAGAAGGAGGTTCTTCAAATGAACACAGACAAAATCTTAGCAGAATTAATCGCAAAGGACTATGCACCCAAAGAGGACTCAAAAATCGTTGCCCTGAAAAAACTGGACAACCGTGCAAAACTTCCTGCCACTATCTTCACTTACTCTTGGGGTATTGTATTTGCACTCGTTTTCGGCACGGGTATGTCTTTGGCAATGCAAGTTATCGGAAACGGTATGGTGCTTGGCATCGTTGTCGGTATCGTTGGTCTTATTGGTTGTGGTGTGAATTATCCGATTTATAAGAAATTGCTCGAAAAGGGCAAGGCAAAATATGCCTATGAAATCGTGCAGCTTGCTCGTGAAATCGCAGACAAATAATCAAAACTTGCAAGGAGTGGCAATATGAATAAATCCGAAAGCAAATATTTTAATACTGCCACAAAAATGGACCTTGCATTGATTTCCTTGCTGAAAAAGAAGCCGTTTGAATACATTACTGTTAGTGAGATTTGCGAAACGGCAGGGGTAAACCGCTCCACATTTTATTTGCACTATGAAACCATCGGCGATTTGCTGAACGAAACAACACGATACTTGTTAAATGGATTTTTGTCATATTTTTCAACCGACACACAGTCTATTGCACTTAATCTTAAAAACTGTGAACTAAATGAATTGGTGTTTATTTGCGATAAGTATCTAACACCATATTTCACTTATATCAAAGACCACAAAGAAGTATTTAAGGTTGCATTGGCACAAAATAAAATTTTGGGATTTGAAGATGTGTATAAGCGAATGTTTGAAAACATATTTAATCCCATTTTGGAGAGATTTCACTATCCGGCAGACATTAGACAATATGTGATGATGTACTATCTAAATGGTATCAATGCCATAATTGTTGAATGGTTAAAAAATGGGTGTGACAAGTCAACCGATGAACTATCTAAAATAATCGCAGTCTGTATTTATGGGAAAGATAATGCAAATGGATAGGACACGAAAGCTTGCACTTGTCAGTTTGTTACTCAATATGGTGTATAGTGCCTATCACATTATTTTTGGCATAACAACACACTCGTGGTGGCTCTTTACAATCGGTATTTACTATACAATATTGAGTATTGTTCGCTTTGTAGTTCTTAGGCACAAAGGCAAGAAACACTTTGTCATTCGGTTTACCGGAATCATGTTGATGGTGCTATCAATATCGCTCGTTGGAACAGTAATCCTTGCTTTTGTAAAAGACAGAGGTACCGAATTTCATTTGATTGTTATGCTTGCGATTGCGGTATATGCTTTTACCAAAATCACACTCGCAACAATAAAATGGATAAAGGCACGAAAAAGTAACTCGGTAAAATTGATAACATTACGAAATATATCCTTTGCCGATGCCTTTGTTTCTATATTTTCTTTGCAAAGGTCTATGCTTGTATCCTTTGAGGGAATGACGGAGATGGAAATCCGTATTATGAATGTCGCAACTGGTTCTGCAGTGTGTATCGTCGTTTTTCTGCTCGGATTAAATCTCGTGCAGCAAAAAAGACGAATAAAGAGAAAACCGTAGCGATAAAATACAATTTATCGAATAGTTTCAACGCGGATATCTAAATCGGTGCAACTTGCCAAAAGAAAAGACACCCTTTGGGTGTCTTTTCTTTTGGTTATTTTGGTTATAGAGTAAAGAACTGATACAAAGTATGTGTTAATCTTCCTACGAGTTGCGTTAACATTGGTTTAGTTCTTGCTCCTAAATTAATAAAATGCGTTTACCTTGAATTTTTTTCATAAACATTTGGACTTCAATTGCTGATAGTTAAAAAATATGATACAATTATATATATTAAAAAATTAGAGATGCAATTTAAGACCATGAATAAAAAAAACGTACTTAATGATTAGAATGGCTTTTTAGTTGAGATAGGGGGCGACAAGGATGGATGATCGGGAAATCATTGAGCTTTACAACAAGAGAGATGAATTAGCGATAAAGAAGACAGATGAAAAGTATGGCAAGCTCTGTCATAAAATTGCTTATAATATTTTGAACAATCACGAAGATTCTGAGGAATGTGTGAACGATACATTTGTTGGTGTTTGGAATGCTATTCCTCCAACTTGTCCGAATAATTTTATGTCTTTCGTTTGTAAAATTACAAGGAATCTATCGTTGAAACGTTTGGAGTTTATTAATCGTGAAAAACGATCTGCTGATATAATGCTTTCGTTGGACGAATTGGAGGATGTGTTACCGGATGAACGATATGTTACTAATGTGAGCGACGAGGATATAGGTAAACTAATTAGTAATTTTCTTCGCAATCAAAAAATAGAGGTTAGAAATGTTTTTATTAGAAAATATTTTTTCTTTGATTCTATTGCAGAAATTTCAGAACGTTTTGGATTTACTGAAAGCAAAGTGAAGAATATGTTGTTTTACACAAGAAAGAAGCTTAAAGAGTATTTGATTGAGGAGGGGATTGTAATATGAAAACACCTCGAATTTTAAATGCAATGGAATATATAGACGATGATCTTATTATTTGTGCAGAAAGTGAAAAGAAATTCATAAGCAACTTATTGTTTAAGCGGCGTTCTTTCGTGGCATGTTTTATTATATTTGCTGTCTTGTGTGTGACAACAATATCTAATTTGTTTGCGTGGGATAGTGAACACATGGGAAAATATAAAAAAATAAGTCTTCGTTCAGAAGCATTGGCAGGGGAAGAAGCTTTTGAAAACCCGATTGATAAAAAAACAAGGGTTGTTTCAAACGTTTCAAAGCAAGATTTTCCTTCGAAGATGAAAGTGTACAAAATTGTTCCTCGTAAAATAACAAAAGATTTTTTTAAATCACTTGCTTTAAGTTTAGGCATGACAGGTGAAGTTCGTACCGATGCTTCGCGTTTCGAATATTACGTTGGAGCGCAGGAAAATAAATTTCCTTATGATGATACTCGAATTGAGTATGTGGACGGCAAAATCAGCTATTCAAACAATCTGAAATATGATAACTCTATTGCCGATACCGATGAAGAACTTATTGAAAAAGCTAAAGCGGTTTTTAATAGCTTGAATTTGGAAGATGAATACGAATGTGTAGGAATTGCATCAGTTTGGACACTTTACGACGGTGATGAACAATATTCTCCGGTAAAACGAGTTGCATTCAGACGCATTGTTGACGGATACAGGGTGATTGGTAATGACATTTGCGATATATACATGTGTTCCGAGGGAGTATATGGCATCGAACTTAGACTTTTTGATTATATCGAAGATGGTGAAATAGAACTTAAAAGTATGAAAAATATTATTTCAAAGGTAAAATCTCCCGATGCATTTTCCTTTGATACTGAAACATCAAAGAACTATTCTGGGGTAGCAGATACTTTAACAATAAATAAAACAAAATTGCTTCTTGTTAATCAATATGATAACGAATGTGAAATTTTGGAACCAGTTTATAATCTAATGGGTGTTGCTGAAAATAAAGAAGGAAGTATAGAATTTTCTTCCAAAATTATAGCTATACCTGATAAGTATATATCGTGAATTGTAAAAACGTCTTTCGTCAAATGACAATCTTGCTTCATTTTTGACCTTTGTTAATGTAATTGATTTTGTATCACTTAAAAAAAGAAAAAAGCCAAGAGGTTTTGAGAAAATAAATCTTCATTCTCTTAAAATAGCGAGCTTTCCCTTAAAAACGCACTCTTTTTAAGGAAATAGATGAACATTTTAGCTTTCAAGGCTTCATTACATTAACGAGTGAGCCCATACACAAATTGAAACAGCACAATATTTAGGGTGCTGTTTCATTTTGGTTATGAAAGAATATAAACAAAGCCTGTGTTATGAGCATGACGAGTCGGGCGATTAACTTGCTTGCACATCGACCGCTCGCAGTGCGAAGGAGAGGGAGATGTGCAAAGTTTTTTCGGGCACCGCAACCTGAAAGGTCGTTTTATATACAATTTTTCTTGCTAGTAAGTACGCTACCATTAAATAGAATATTATCGTGGGATTAAGTTTTTGATGAACGTCTTTCTTTTTTTGCGATATTAAAAAGAATAAAGACTGAAATGCCGCGGCTTGAGAGATGCAACACCAAACCCAGACTTCATGCTATTTCAGGGCATTCTTATAAAGATTTTGAATTGTTTTTTGAATTTTTATTGACAAACAAATTACAATATGCTACAATAAAATCAATAAATAAGAATTTAACGGAGGGGTATGGAAGTGGACAAAAAATGTATTGAATGCGGCGGAGAATTGGTAGAAGGAGTTCTTGTGGGAGCGCATGTTACATACTTTTATCCCAACGGTGAAGAGGAAAAGATAAAGAGCAAGAAAAGTAAAACAGTATGCTCTTGTTGCAGAGATTGTGGATTAATTCAAAACATAAGAGCTGTTGAACTTGATAAGATAGTATAAGTCGCTTGAATAAATTCTGATTTGTTGGTCGGTTTCAACATTGATATCTTTTTCGGGCACAGCAATCTGAAAGGATATTGAGCTGTAAATCGAGCGTTAATATGAATCTTTTTGATAAATAAGTGTTTTTTACATGTTATAAATTGATTTTTGAAGTTTTTGTTGACAAACAAAATATAATATGTTATACTCGTTCATGGAGAGATATTTCCAAAATAATTTTCAACAGGAAGGAACAATTATCATGGGAAAATTCGTAGTTAAAGAAACCGCAACAGGATTTAAATTTGATCTTAAAGCAACTAACGGTCAGGTGATTGCTACATCAGAAGTTTATACTACAAAGGCAGCTTGCCTTAATGGTATTGATAGCGTAAAAGCTAATTGTGTTGGCGAAGTTGAAGACCAGACAGTAGAGCCTATCGTTGATGTAAAACATCCCAAATTTGAGATTTACAACGATAAAGCAGGTGAATATCGTTTCCGTTTGAAAGCAAAAAATGGTGAAATAATTGCAGTATCCGAAGGATATAAAACAAAGGATAGCTGTGAAAACGGTATCGAGAGCGTTAAAAAGAATGCTCCCGAAGCAGAAATTGTAGCTGAATAATTTCTTGAGCTATTGGCTGTTGCAAATGCGAATTTTTTCGCATTTGCAACAGCTTTTTGTTTTGAATAAAACCTTGTTATGCTTTAAAACGCGGGCACATTGACAGGCGGGGGTTTTAGTGATATAATACAAAATTAAGAAATGAAATCCAATTTGAATTTTGGTATCACTATTATTTAGACAAAAAGTTTGATTTTCTCCTTTGGTGTAAATGTAAAAATTGATTTACTCTACTGCGAAGGGGGGGCGTCAGAAAAGGGCGGAAAGCATAAATTGTCTTTTTTGACGTTTAAGGAGGGCTTTATATGAACAACGTGACGAAGGGTGTGAATTGGAAAAAATATATTCCCTTGTTTGTTTTGGCGGGGGGTGTGCTGTTTTTTCAGCTTGTGTGGATTTTTTCTATGCTTAAATGCGATATATTGACAAGCAAGTATGAAGAAGATTTTGAATTAGCTTATCAGCAAAACAGCATGATTTCCGAGGTTATCTATTTTAAGGTCTTGAGCTGTGACGGTGAAGCTGCAAGGGTATATTATGTTTCAAAAACCAATGGTGACGTTTTGACCTTTGAAAAAAGAGATGGAGAGTGGATTGAAACGTATTGGGAAACTATATGGTCTACCGTAGGGAGTGCATCGGAATCCGTTTGGCCTTACGTTCATCATCCGCTTTTCACGGGTGTATTGGGCTGAAGCTTTTAGTAAGTAAAATAAAAAAATGACTGTGGGCTGACAGTCATTTTTTTATTTAAGTTTAAAAACGTATATTAAAAAGCTCAATCTTTCCAAACAAAATTGTAATTAATGGATTCACCGCCATCGACGAGTATGTTTTGCCCTGTGCAAAAAGTGTTTGTCACGGTGAGAAAATATGCCCATTGTGCAATTTCTTCCGTTGTTGCCCATTTCTTCAAGGGCGTTTCTTCCATTATCTGTGCCCAAAGTTCAGGATCATTTATAACACAATCGTTAAGGGGAGTAAAAACACCGCCCGGGTCAAGACTGTTGCATGTAGCTCCAAACTTGGCAATTCTCATTGCTACGTTTTTTGTATATGCCAAAACCCCTCCTTTGCTTGCGCAATATTCGGGAAATTCAGCACCTGTGTGACCGCTTGCCGACCCAATGTTCAATATGGATTTGATTTGAGGATTGATACCATATTTTTCTGTTATGTATATGAGGGATTTAAGATTTATTTCTATATCGTCTTCGTTTTGTGTTCCTGCATTGTTGATTAAAATTTCAACGTCGGTTATTTTGGGGAGGTTTTCTCTATCTCTCACGTCACAAAGGAAATGAGTGTAGTTTTCATGTTCTATACTCTTTTTTTCTCTGTCTATCCCAAAAACTTCGTTTCCTTTTTCGAGAAATAGTTCAGCAATTGCTTTTCCTATTCCGCGTGAAGTTCCCGTGATTAAAACTTTCATTTTGTTATCTCCTCTCCACATGCTGAAGATATTCTTTTCCTACGTTGTTTTCTTTCCAATTTAACGTAATTTTATAGCCTATAGGTGAAAACGCTATTTCCATTATCAGTTCAGCTATTGCACCCGTGAGAGCGCAAGTTGCACATTGCAAAACGCTCCAATGGAATCCATCCCAAAAAATAGGGGCGAGGAACACGAAAACAATTACGGAAAAAATAAAATTATCAAAAAACTGTCCAATGAACGTGGATATGTAAGTTCTCATGGCGTATGCCAGCTTACCGTCGGGGTTTTTTTTGAAGCTTTTGCCGATTGCCCAGTTTAAAGTATTGTTAATCAAAGCGGATGATAGAAAAGCTATTGTGCTTCCCAACAAAACAAACCAAGTTCCGCCGAAAATACCATCGAAAGCACTGTAATCATTGGCGTTTGACGGAATTGCGCTGGCAACGTAAAAAATCAGGCATGCAAGAAGGTTTATTCCTGCCGCAAGAACAGAAATTCGGTTTGACGCTTTTGGTCCAAAGTGCTTGGTGATAATATCCATACACATAAAAGAAAGCCATGATATGAGTATTCCGCCGTCTATGGCTATCCAATCTAACATCAAAAGCGTTTTGTTTGCAAGCAGATTCATACATATTACGCTTACAACAAACAAAGTTACAACTGTTGCGGGAATGGAGCGAAGGAGTATTTTGAAATCTTTTCGCTCATTTTTTAAAAAATCTTTTATCATATATCCGTTTCCGCCTGATAAATAATGGTTTAATTTATTATATTCAAATAAACCATTTATGTCAAGAGAAAGGAGCGCATAAATTTCAAAGAGTTTTTTGGAAAATAAAGTGAACTTTTTTTAAAAAACTATTTACATTTATGACTAAAAGTGGTATAATCACAGTATCGGTTTGGAAAACAAACTGCCTAAATTAACAGAAAGGAAAAACAAAAAAATGAAAAAAGCAACAAAACTCCTCGCACTCGCTCTTTCTCTCTGCTTGATGCTCTCTGCATTCACATTCACCGTTTTCGCAGAAACACAATCAGGCACTTGCGGAGAAAATCTCACTTGGACTCTCGACGAAAACGGCACCCTTACCATATCAGGAGAGGGAGATATGGAAGATTATTATGAAGCTCCTTGGGGAAATGAAATAAACTCCGTTGTAATTGGCGATTCTGTAACGTCTATTGGGGAATGCGCTTTTGCATATTGTTATTATCTTAAAAGTGCAACCATTGGTAAATCCGTTGAGTCAATTGGTGTTTATGCGTTTTTTGACTGTGAAGCTCTTGAACAAATCGTTATTCCCGACTCTGTAAAGGAAATTGGCATGGACTCGTTTAGCAACTGTTTGTCACTGAAAAGTGTAACGATTGGAAGTGGCTTGGAAACAGTAGACAGCTACGCTTTTGATTATTGCCCATCTCTTGAAAGCATAACTGTTTCACCCTTGAACAACACTTTTCATTCTTCCGGAAACTGTTTAATAGAAACAGAAACAAAAACCTTGATAAAAGGCGGAAGCACCGGCGTTATCCCTTCTGACGGGTCGGTTGAGGTTATTGGAAACAGCGCTTTTTATGGCTGTACTGTTCTTGAAAGTATAACAATCCCCAATACCATTTTAGAGATTGACGAGTATGCGTTTGGTGATTGTGAATCACTTAAAGATGTAATAATCCCTGATTCTGTAGTTTTTATTGGCGATAATGCATTTTCCTATTGTGTTTCCCTTGAAAGCGTGAAAATTGGAAACTCTGTAGAGGAAATTGATTATGAAGCCTTTTATGGCTGCATATCTTTGAAAGAAATAAACATCCCTGATTCTGTGAAATATTTGCGCCAAGGAGCTTTTGATGGTTGCGTTTCTGCTGAAAAGCTTACTATAGGAAGCGGAGTTCAGTATATTGACTTTTATGTATTTGATAATTGTTACTCCATTGAAAAGATAACCGTATCTCCTTTGAACGAAGTTTTTTATTCTGCGGGTGATTGTTTAATAAATGCGGAAACAAAAACCTTGGTAAAAGGTTGTAAAAATAGTGTTATTCCCGGCGATGGTTCTATTGAAGTTGTTGGAGATAGTGCTTTTTATGGTTGCTATTATCTTGAAAGCGTAATAATTCCCGAAGGAATAAAAACTATTGAACCGTATGCTTTTGGATATTGTCCAAAATTAAATTACGTTGAACTCCCCGATTCTCTTGAAGCTATCTGTGAATATGCGTTTGCAGATTGCGAATTGCTTTTAAGCATTTCTGTTCCTGCAACAGTTGCTTCTATTGGCGAAAAAGCAATTGGATATTTTTATGATTACGATATTGATGATTGGAATATAGTGGATGGCTTTACCATAGAAAGCGTAAAGGGAACAGCGGCTGAAGAATATGCAACTATAAACGGAATTGCTTTCGTTGAAAGCGTGGAGCTTCCGGATGTTGATGATATGGAATACATGGACAAATCAACTATGACTATGCCGAACGTTGTTGAGCTTACAACAGCAGAAACTATTATATCAAGACTTTCTGCCTATGGAATTAATGCAACAATAACAGATAAAAACGGAAACGAAATGGAATCCACCGCAATAGTTGGCACAGGATGTAAAGTGACAGACCAAAATGGCAACACATATACAGTAATTGTAAAAGGCGATACAGACGGTAGCGGAGAAATTGATGCAACCGACTATATCAGAATTAAATCTTTGTTCCTTGGAAAACTCGTTTTGGAAGAAGAATATTTGCTGGCATCAGATACTGACGATACGAAAGAAATTGATGCAACAGATTATCTTCGTGTAAAAGGCTATTTTCTCGGAGCGTTTGAGTTTTAATTGAAGCTTTAGTTATCGGTAAAAGCTTTGGTTATCATTTGAAAAAGTGAAAATCGTCTGTTAAAGACGAGGTATATTCTTAACAATAAAAAAGGCCTTGAAGCGTTAAGCTTTGAGGTCTTTTTAACTGAATGATAAATAATGTTGGTAAGATATAAGCTTTATATATTTTATATTTTAGAAAATATGAAAAAAGGTATTGACACGCCAAAAATTTTATGATAGAATAGACACCTAGTTTAATGATAGAGGCGCGGTAAGTCAAGAGTAGCGCACCGTAGAGCAAGCGTAAGCTCAACCATCGGTGTAACAAAAGGGGCTACCGCCGAAGAGCAGTATATGGCGTAAAATCTGCTCTGGGCAAAGGGAAAACATCTTTTTGACTGTCGTTTTTAACGGAGAGCTATCTTAACACATTAATACAGCCTTTTTGTGCGGCTGTATTGTGGTTATTTAAAGCAGGATAGCTTAAAAGCTGGTCCTGTTTTTTGTTTTTTTAAATAGAATGATAAAAATACAGAATGAGGTAATAACAAAATGAAAAGAGAAAAACCATTATTTCAAGGTGCCGCTACAGCAATTATCACTCCCCTTAATTCAAAGGGAATAGATTATAAACAATTTGAAAGGCTTGTAACTTGGCAAGTGGATTCGGGAATAGATGCAATTGTTGTTTGCGGAACTACGGGCGAAAGCTCAACGTTGACAGACGCTGAACATAAAAAAGCTATAGAATTTGTTGTTAAAACAGTTGGAGGAGCAGTTCCTGTAATTGCAGGAACAGGCTCGAATGAAACTGTTTATGCTATTGAGCTTACGGAATATTCTTCTAAAGTCGGTGCTGACGGTGTTCTTGTTGTTACCCCTTATTACAACAAGGCAACTCAAACGGGTCTTTATTACACATATAATCTTATAGCAGACCATAGTGACGTGCCTGTTATTCTTTATAACGTTCCTTCAAGAACGGGTGTTAATATCGAGCCAGCCACATACGTTAGGTTGGCGGAGCATCCTATGATTACGGGTATTAAAGAAGCAAACGGTAATTTATCTAAAATAGTTGAAACATTTTCTCTTGTAGGAGATAAGCTGGATATATATTCGGGAAATGATGACCAGATTGTTCCCTTGCTTTCGTTGGGTGGAAGCGGAGTTATTTCTGTGCTTTCCAATCTTCTTCCTAAAGAAACTTCTGAAATGTGTCATTTGTATCTTGAGGGAAAAACAAAAGAAGCGGCAAAAATGCAATGCGATTACTACTCGTTGATTAGCGCTCTTTTCTGCGAGGTTAACCCAATTCCCGTTAAGGCTGCAATGTCACTTATGGGATATTGTGAAAACTATTTAAGACTTCCTTTAACTCAAATGGAACCTGACCATTTTGAAAAGCTTAAATCAATAATGATTAAACATGGAATTATTTAATTTAAGGGTAACGTATTATGAAAATAATTATTAACGGTGCCGCGGGCAGAATGGGAAAAGTTCTCGCGGAAACAATATCTGAAAGCGGACATAACGTTGTTGCTTTAGTTGATAAAGCTTATTGTGATGATAAGGAAAATTTGCTTTTTCCCTCCCTTGAAAATTATTCGGGAGAGGCAGACGTTATTATTGATTTTTCAAATCATCTTGCCACAAAAGACGTTACAGAATATGCGGTTTGCCGCAATATTCCTCTCGTTCTGGCTTCTACGGGTCAGACAGAGGATGAACTGGAAATGATAAAAAAGGCTTCTGAAAAAATTCCTCTTTTCAGAAGTGCGAATATGTCCGTGGGTGTTGCATTCGTTGCAGAGGTTGCTCGTGTTGCGGCGGCTCTCTTTGACGGGGCTGACATAGAAATTATTGAAAAACATCATAACAAAAAGGCAGACGCCCCCAGCGGAACTGCTTTGTTGATTGCTGACAAAATAAAAAACGTTCGTGCTGAATTGAAATATAACGTGGGAC
>JAZRPU010000229.1:0-5970 GCA_045649365.1 Eubacteriales bacterium
ATATAAAATAACCGTGGGGAAGACTTTATCTCAATTGAAGAGATACATACTAATATATATTCTTAAGTTTAAATAATATGAAAACATGTTTTTTTAAACTATCTTTAAAGAAAAATTAACCGAAGATGTCGCTAAAAAATCTTCCAACGCTGGAAAGAAGAGTTGTCCAGCCGTTTTCGCTTTCCTCTTTCTCGATAACGATAGTTTCATCATCAAGATTCATTTCCACGTAAACCTTGTTTGGGTCATCGTCAACCATTCCCATGTTTTCTTCTATATAGTATCCATAATCTTCAAGAATGTCTTTATCTTTCTGCTCAAGCTTTTGAGTATATTCTTTTTCATATTCTTTATAAGTTTCAAAATCGCTTTTCATAGAAGCCATTTCATTACTAACATTATCAAGGCGAATCTGACAAAGAATATTCGCAAACAAAAGACCTGAAAAAAGGATTATAGCAAAAACCGTTGGAGCATATCCTTTTGTACGCTTTCTGTTTACAACAGTAATTTCTTTGTTTTGGTCAGAAAATCTATTAGCAAAGAATCTGTTATAGAAAGGAAGCTTAGTATCTCCATCTATCATTTCGCCATTATGACACAACGATATACTTGTTTCGACTTTTTCTGCAGTATCGATTTCAGACAATTCATCATAAATCGACACTTCTTTATTTTTTTTAGTTAATTCTTTGCTGTTTTTATTTTTTTCGTTCTTGGACATAATATATCCTTTCTTCAATGAACAACAAACGTTTTAAAACAATGCTCCGCTTTTTAAAGTTTTTCGCAAATTCTCAATTTTGCGCTATGTGAACGAATATTTTCATCAAGCTCCAACTCTGTGGGCAAAAGCGGTTTTTTTGTTATTACCTTTCCTATCGGCGTTTTTCCACATACACAAGGGTATCGAGAATCGCACTCACATGGGTTTTCAAACTTCTTAAACGTCTTTTTTACAATCTTATCTTCAAGGGAATGAAAGCTTATTACGGACAATCTACCGCCGCTCACCGTCATTTCCATAAGTTGTGTTAAAGTTTCTTCAATTATTTTCAATTCAGAATTGGTTTCTATTCTTGTGCTTTGAAAAATTCTTTTTACAGAATCCATTTTTTCTGTTGGCTTCTTTGCAGGAGATGAGCTTTTAATAAGCTCGCAAAGTTCCAACGTTGTTTCAATAGGTTTTTCTGCTCTCTTTTTTACAATCACAGAAGCAAAAAGAGATGAATATCTTTCCTCACCATATTCCCTGAAAATACGAATCAATTCTTCTTTGGAATAGCCATTTATAACGTCATAAGCACTAATAGCTTCTCTTCGGTCCATCCTCATATCAAGAGGAGCATCAAATCTATAAGAAAAACCACGTTCGGGATTATCGATTTGATAGGAAGAAACACCTAAATCTATAACAGCTCCATTTATTTCAGAAACGCCTCGTTCTTTCAGCTCTCTGGAAACGTTAACGAAGTTTTCGTTTATAAGAACAAGACGCTCGTCATTAAATTTTCTTTTTGCATTTTCGATAGCATCAGAATCTCGGTCAAAGCCAAAAAGCTTACCGTTTTTCAATCTGGATAATATAAGAGAGCTATGCCCTCCTCCCCCGAAGGTACAATCAACATACACACCGTCAGGAATTATATTCATTCCATCAACCGTCTCGTTGAGCATTACAGAATAGTGGACAAATTCCATTAAAGGTCAACTCCTTCTCCAAACTCAACGTTTGCGGATTCAGCTTCGATTCTTTGTTTTTCTTCAGTCCAGGCATCCTTCGACCAAAGCTCTATGCTTGAATTATTACCAATTACCGCTACATCACCTTTTAATCCTAATTCTTCTCTGAAAGAAGCGGGAATAAGTAAACGACCTTGAGAATCGAGAGAAGCAGTTTGTGTTCTTGAGTAAATAAGTCTTTTCAAATTTCCATATTTGTAATTTGGAAGCGCTTCAAGCTTCTCTACGTATTTTTCCCAATCTTCCATGCGGTATATGCTTACACAATCATACAAAGTACGGGTGATAACAAAGTTTTCGCCCAGTTTACAAGTCAACTTAACCGGAAGAAAAACTCTTCCTTTCGAATCAACACTATGTTCATAAGTGCCGAAAAACATGTTATCACTCCTTTCCTTTATAGTTGTTATTTTTGGAAAAATATTATTTTTGTGGTTAAAATTTCCACTTACATGTTCTTTACATGTTCTGAACACGGTAGAAATTCCCACCGCGTTTTTATTATACATGTATATCGGCAAATTGTCAATAGCAAATTTGGTTTTTTTTAAGGTTTTTATAAAGATTTTTTTATAGTTTCAAAGGGAAAAATCACAGAAATTGTCCCCCAGCAAAGCACCTCGCTTATGAGCTTATTCATATATGATTTTTTCAGATTTATAAAAAAAATTTGAATTTATGAACTGATTCAAAGCAAATCAGAACACAAATTCAAATCCTAAAAAATTAAACGTTATTCAGTTTCAAACTATATCTCCCGACAAAGAAAGCATCATTTCGGTGTCAGGATTTCTCTCTTTTGAAATCGTTAACATCCAAAGCTTAACAAGAGCAGAAACAGGAGAAATGCAAGGTAATGGAATTATACAAAATTCAGAATACAAAGATGTACTTTCATATTGAACACCCTCATCAGCACCAACCAAAAACACCTTCACTCCTCTTTGACGCAATTTCTCAAAAAACGTCTTTGATTCTTTTGACATGGTATCAATAGTTCCCGAATGATAACTACTTATTATTACGTATTTAACAGAAAATGGCACTTCAGGATAAATCATCGAAGGATACTGTTCAATTTTCATAACGTTTTCGCAACGATTCGGAAGACAAACTTCTATTGGAAGAATTTTATCCTCGTCTTCTTCAAATTTCGAATTATAAACAAACTCAAAACGAGAATTAAAATGTCCAAAATATGACTCTTTAATGCTTGATACATTATGAGAGAAGCACGCCTGTTGAAGCAATCGGCTTCCTCTGTGGATTCTGACAACACCATCATCATTTTTATACGAAACCCAAACTCCACCTTTACCAATTTTATCAATAAAGTTTATCGCCCCACGAAGATTATCATATCCATTAGAAAGAGGGTTTTCAAGCGGAAGATTTGCCGAAACTATGCAAACGGGAACAAACTTGTTCCCCAGCGAATAAGAAAGTGCCGCCGCGGAATATGCAAGGGTATCCGTTCCGTGAGTCACTATCACACCGCTGTATTTATGCCCATTTTCTTTAACAGTTTTTATAAGAGCAGAAATATACTTTCCACTCAAATTTTCGCTCAAAACAGTATAAGGGGACAAAATATCATACTCTCCAAATTCACCGTATTTTTTTTTATAGTTTTCTATCAATACATACGGTTTATTTGAGTCGGTAGATATATAATTCCCCTTCACGGTACTTCCTATAGTACCGCCTGTAAACACAAATAAGAGCTTTTTCATTTAATCACTCACTTTACTTGAAAAATTAAATTAATTATACCCTCAATGATTTAAAAAATCAATATTTTTTTAAAAACCGCTTGATTTATTTTCTCGAATATCGTAATATAATATAAAGTGAATCCTACAGGAGTGTATATTATGACCAAAACTGAATTTATAGAATCAAGAAAAACTTTAGCATCAGATTATTTTTCTCAAGGCTTTAATTGTGCTCAATCTGTAGCGTTGGCTTTTTGCGACCTCGTTAAAGAGGAAAAGGACAAAATTTTGATGCTGTCATCTCCTTTTGGAGGAGGGATGGGGCAAATGAGAGAGGTTTGCGGAGCGGTAAGTGGAATGCTTCTTGTTGAAGGCTTGTTATCCGGATACGTTTCCCCAACAGACAGAGAGGATAAAAAAAGAGTATATACAGAAACAAAAAAATTAGCAGAAAGATTCAAAGAATTAAACGGTAGTATTGTTTGCAGAGAGCTGTTAAGCGGCATTTCCCATTCAACCGACGGAACGCCTGCAGAAAGAACAAAAGAATATTACAAAAAACGTCCTTGCGGAGAATTGGTATCAATCGCTGCACAAATTTTAGCAGAACATGTTTTGGACTTAAAACCCGAAATTTTATCATAATAAAAACGAAAACGGAAAGCCATCCACCTTTTGGGCTTTCCGTTTTATTCTTATAGTAATTAAGTCAATCCAAATAAGTCAATCCAAACAAAAAGGGCCAACATTCAAAGCACCTTTAAATAGCTCACCACGACTCGTAAAACTTTTTTCTCATATTGTAAAGCTTGGTTTCTGAAACATAGTGTTTTAAACTTATTTCTGTCACCGTTTTATCAGTTGTAACAAACTCAAACAGAGCGTCTCGGAATTCACCTCCAACATCATCACAAAGTTTATTTATTTTATTTTTTACGTTTTTTGGCTGAGCGTCATATGTAAGGCACGAAAAGCAAATAAAGCCCTGCATGGGATAGCTTAAATGTATCCCTCTCCTTTTTTTGAACATATTACACCTCCCAACTCTTTTTGCGACAATAGAATTGACATTTCAGCACGGGGCGACTACATCATTGTCAAATCTTTTTGCACATTGTATCATATTCTCTATTAAATGTCAATACAAATGACAAAATATTTCTTTTTTCTCTCTTGACAGACAAGAATTTTGGCGTTATAATGCATATAAAGAGTTTTATTGTCAAACAGTTGTGCTTCAAAGGTGTCGAATAATAACAGAAAAAGAATAATTCCTTTACAAGCAAAAACTACCACTCATTAAAGGAGGCGTGAAATGATTTATTTAAAATGGTTAAGAAAAAAAAGCGGAATAAAGCAAAATGAATTAGCAAAGCGTTTAAACGTTTCAAGAACAACAATATCTATGTGGGAAAACGAAAGCAGTCTTCCCGTTTATGAAACATTAAATACACTTTCAGGAATTTTTGGTGAGCCTATATCATTAATTGTTCAGCCCATTACAGAATGGACTGATGATATACAATTAAAATATGCTTCCATTTATGAAACAAGCGAAAAAATAACATTTCTTGAAAAGAATGGCATACCGCATCATTTGGCAAAGTTCTATCACATGGAAAAAAATCGCCAGAATCTCAAAAAAAAATCAAGAATCCCCGTTTTAGGATACGTTCGCGGTGGAAACCCCGAAACAGCTTTTGAAGAAGTTATTGGATATGAAGAAATCACCGACGAAATGATGCATAGCGGAGAATATTTCGGGCTTATTGTCAAAGGCGATTCCATGGAACCGAGATTCACCGAAGGAGATACGGTTATTGTAAGAAAACAACAATCAGCAGATTCAGGAAACATTGTTGTAGCTTTAATAGGCGAAACAGATGCTACAATAAAAAAGCTTATTCTTGACGAAAAAGGAATGATTCTTCAGCCACTCAATCCTGCCTATAAGCCTAAATATTTCTCAAGAGAGGATATTAAAAATCTTCCTGTTACCGTGCTTGGAAAAGTTGTGGAATTAAGGGCGAAATTTTAGCAAACAAAAAACGGCTTTCGCCGTTTTTTTAAATTATTGAAATAACATTCCAAGCAGAATCATTATTCCTGTAAGTATAAACAAAAATCCAAAATTAAAAGCAGAAAACGTTCCAACATAGTATTTTGTTTTTTGAGGATTATGTTTTTTGTATTCGTTAAAGGTTATAAGGCTGGCAAGAGAAGCAATAAGCGTACCCACTCCACCAATATTAACACCTATAAGCAAATCAGGATAATCATAAGTGAACTGTGAAAGCAAGATAGCAGATGGAACGTTACTTATAAACTGACAGGAAACGATACTGAAAATCAACGTGCTTTTTTCAAGCAAAGCAGATAAAATATCTCTCACCGCTTCAATACGCGCCATATTTCCCGAGAAAATAAAGAAGAAAACAAAAGTAAAAAGCAAAGGATAGTCAACCATTTTCAAAGACTTTCTATCCACAAAAATCAGAACGGTCGGAATTAT
>JAZRPU010000230.1:0-1427 GCA_045649365.1 Eubacteriales bacterium
CAATTCAACGTTGTAAGCAGAGAAACTTTGAGAGATGCTCAAAAGAATCCTGAAAAATACAAATCGTTAGTTGTAAGAGTTGCAGGCTATTCCGCTTTATTCACAACACTTTCCAAAGGATTACAAGAAGATATCATAAACAGAACAGAACAACAAGGTTTTTGATTTCTTATTTAATAAAACTGAAAGGAGAGTGAAATGAAAGAGCTTTTAAACGTAAAAGGCCGTGTGTTCAACATACAAAGATTTTCAATCCACGACGGGCCCGGTGTTAGAACAATAGTTTTTTTAAAGGGATGCCCTCTCAAATGTAAATGGTGCTGTAATCCCGAATCTCAAGATTACCGACCTGAAATCATTACAATTGGCGGGACAAATAAAAACGTTGGAAAAGACGTTACCGTTGCTGAAATAATGGAAGAAATTGAACGTGACCGAGTTTATTACAGAAGGTCAGGATTTGGCGGTGTCACTCTTTCCGGTGGAGAATGCCTTTGGCAGCCAGAATTTTCCAGAGCACTCCTTGCAGTTTGTAAAGAAAAAGGGATATCAACTGCTATTGAAACAACCGGATACGCTGACATGGAAATCATCAGGCGAATACTTCCCTACGTTGACACCGTATTGATGGATATAAAACATATCAACAGTAAAAAACATGAGCAATTCACAACAAAGGAAAATTCGCTCATACTTGAAAATGCAAAACACATAGCAAAAGAAGCAAATAAACTGATTATAAGAACTCCCGTTATTCCAACGTTCAACGATACGGAAGAAGAAATTGAAGAAATCGCAAAATTTGCCGTTTCGCTGAATACCGTTAAAGAAATGCATCTTCTGCCCTATCATAGAATTGGGTCAGATAAATATGCAGGACTTGGAAGAAAATATGAAATGGCTCATATATCTCCACCAAGCAAAGAAAAAATGCAGGAGCTTCTTAAAATCGTAACAAAATACGGACTAATTGGTCAGATTGGAGGATGAAGCTATGCAGAACGATCAAAACAAGCAAAGAATAATACAAGAGCTTGTTCCAGGAAAACAGATTACTCTTGCTCATATAATCGCAAACCCTGACGAGATACTTTATAAAAAATTGGGACTTGATCCTTCTGTTGAGTATTCAAAATCTGCAATCGGCATACTCACTTTAAGTCCCGCTGAAACAGCCATTATTGCCGGTGATATTTCAATAAAATCTTCTGGTGTTACTCTTGGATTTGTTGACAGATTCAGCGGTACTGTAATTGTTACTGGAACGTATTCTGAAGTAGAAGCCGCTTTAAAAGCAGTAACGGAATACGCTGAAGAAACTTTAGGATTTACGATATGCAAAATAACCAAAACGTAACGATGAGAAAAACGTTGTTGGTGGGTCGTCATGGAGCGGGCAAAACAACCTTAAAGCAAGCATTAAAGGG
>JAZRPU010000231.1:0-5831 GCA_045649365.1 Eubacteriales bacterium
TTGAAAATCAATCCCAATACCTGCTATGAGAAGGAATCTGTAACTGTTACTTTCAAAACAAAGTCTCATGATACGTTCAACAGCTATAATGATATTCCTTTGGAGTTGTTATTCAATGACAAAGTAATATACACAGAGTACGTTGACTACGATAAGGGAAGCAGTAAAAGTCATTCATTAAGGCTTAACGTTGGAAATACGGTTGGCGTAAATAATATAAAAATCCGAATAAACTGGAAAGACCACGAAAAAGAAATCAATCCAAACAACAACGAAACATCAGGTGTTCAATTAACTGTCAAGCCCAAAACAGACCTTACTATTGAAGCGATACAGCCTAACAGCGATTATCGTGAAGGAATGACTGTTATAACGAGCTACAGAATATACAATCAGAATTATCACAGCATTATACCGAGCCATAACAATACTGTGTCTTTTGAATCATATTACTACAACGGAAGCAAAAAAGTAGTAATCTCTTCTCAAAAGTGGAAACAAGCCGTAATTCCTTCATACGAAAATAACCTTGTATATTTTAAGTGGACTGTCCCCAAAAACATATCGGGAAAAACAGTTTACTGTACCGCTGTAGTGAACTCTGAAAACAACTTTGATGAGTTTGATACAACAAATAACACTGCAACGTTGAGCAGAACCATAGCCAAAGTAAACGTTTCACAAACACCCGATACACAGTATGAAGAAAAGAAGCCCGAAGGATTTACTACACCACAAGTGCCTTCTTCGAGCAACGGTTTTGCAAAATGGAGTTTATGGACTTATTCGGATGGCGAATTTATTAAATCAAACTACGGCATATCCATAAGTAACGCTATACCAAACATTACTCCCGATGAAGATAATCCTTCTGCGGAACACAAATCAGGCTATTGGTATATGAAGTCAGGATACGGAATCTATCTGACATATACTCCTAAAATTGCGAGTATTAGCGGATATATAATGCCATCAAGTTCTGCATACACACAAGTGCAGAGAGCAGAAGCAGCTTTTCCCGAATTTGGGTATTCAGATTCAAATGGCAGTTTCAGAACCTTGGAAAAACAAGGCAATACTTGGACGTTTGTAAAAAATCCAAATGCGGATAAAAACGAGCGTCTGCATTTTACACCTTTGTGGTATCCCGATGGAAACTATACAGTAACAGTAATATCAACGGATGTATGGACTCCTGTTGGGATGATAAGCGAGGTAAGAAACAGTAACGTTATAAAAATCAAAGGTTCTGCCTATGATGATTGGTACGTTGGAGAATAAAAACAAATAAAATAAAACGGAGGTTTTAAAATGAAAAAAAGTAAAATGTTAACCAAAACATTAATTGTTTTAGCTGTGATGGTTGTACTCACAGCTTGTGTATCCTTGACGGCATTTGCTGATACAGGTGACGTTGCAGGTGCAGTACAGTCCACGTGGGATGCTGCTAAAATTCAGATTAAAAGCGTTGTAAATAACGTTGTCTTTCCTGTTATAGACCTTGTGCTTGCCGTCTGCTTCTTTGCAAAGGTTGCACTTATGTATATGGATTACAGAAAGCACGGACAATTTGAATGGACTCCTGCGGCTATTCTTTTTGCGACTCTCGTTTTCGCACTTACTGCTCCTTTGTATATATGGGATATAATCGGAATGTAAAAATAAATAATACTCAAGGGCAAGTGTCAAAAGATACTTGCCCTTTAATTCTACAGGAGGTGGCTTATGTTTGATTGGCTCTCCGATTTGATCAGCGGCATTGGAGAATCAATATCCAATGCATTTAAATCTTTATGGGAAGCAATATCTGACTCAATATGGGAAATATTTCTTAAATGGATTTATGAAGCTGTATATGGAGCTATAGCGGATTTCTTTACTCTTATGGGAAATATGGGAACGGATCTGTTTGACTTACCTTGGGTTCAAGCGTGCCTGAAGTTGTTCAGCTCACTCGGCTGGGCTTTATTCGTTGTAGGGCTTGTCGTTGCAATATTTGATATTGCTATTGAATATCAGTCAATGAGGCAGATCAACATTAAAAGACAGATTATGCCCATACTTTACAGTTTTATCGCAGTTAATCTGTTTACAACTGTTCCCATAAAACTATATTCTTTTTGTATCACGACTCAAAACACATTCATGCATGATTTATCAAAAATATTTATAGATTATGTTGGTGAAAATCGAGATTTTATGGATATAGCTTGGGCTGCACTTTCACCTTTTCATGGTTTAACAAGTATCTTCAATCTCTTGACCATAATTGCTTTGGCATACTGTGTTATTAAAATTTTCTTTGCGAACATCAAACGAGGTGGCATTTTATTGACTCAGATAGCAGTAGGAAGTTTATATTTCTTCTCTCTGACCAAAGGCTATACAGACGGATTCTTCCAATGGTGCAAACAAATTGTTGCACTTTGTATAACGGCATTTATGCAAATGACATTGTTATATCTCGGATTGCTTACCTTTCAGACCAATTTACTTCTTGGTCTTGGTGTTATGCTTTCCGCCAACGAAGTCCCAAGAATTGCTCAGATGTTTGGCCTTGATACAAGCGTAAAAGTGAATATGATGTCTGCCGTACACACTACGACCACAGCTATTAACCTTACACGTGCGTTAACTAAAAAATAAGGAAAGGATGATGTAAACTTTGAATGAAACGTATATGTATCCCCACAACTTGAAAGCCCAGGCAAAGTTGTGGTTCTGGAATTTGAAAGATATAGCAATAATCGGTATTGCACTCCTTCTTTCAATTCTTGCATTAACACAGCTTAAATTGGTTTTACCTTTAGCGTTAACCCTGGTGTATATGTTTTTGTCAATTCAACTTGACGATACCAGCGTCCTTGACTTTATAAAGCAAGGCGTGAGGTATTTTATCACTAATCAACAATATTTTGAATGGAAGGAGAAATCTGAATGAGAAAAGGAAATCTTTCTACCAAGGATTTAATTGGTGTCAAAAGTTTTTCTCGTAACGGAATTCAAACAAACGGACACGGAGAAATCGTGTATTTCATTGTAAAGCCTACAAATATTTCGGTCCTTTCAAGAGTTGCAGTCGGCATCAAAGTAAAACATCTGATGCAACTTCTTTCTGCTCAACCCGATATCGAAATAATATGTCTTGATGCGAGAGAAAATTTTGACGCAAACAAGCTCTATCTTGATGCAAGACTTGAAGATGAAATGAATCCAAAAATTCGTGATCTCCTTGAAAGAGATAAACAGTTTCTTGATGAGATTCAAGTGCAAATGTCAACTTCACGTGAGTTTATGTTTGCGGTAAGGCTTCGAAACGAATCCGATGAACAGTCATTCGCAACGTTAAACCGTATCGAGAAAAGCATAAACGAGCAAGGCTTTGATTGCAACAGAGCAGAAAAAGATGATGTGAAACGTGTTTTATCAAGATATTTTGGTATTATCACCGATGAAAAACAGCTTGATGATAATGACGGTGATTCCACAATGCAAAAATGGATTATTCCCGATTAAGAAAGGAAACAACAATGTCAAAAAAGAAAAAACAAATTCCAGTAAAATTAAGTCGTGCAGAAGCACAGGTGAAGGATTTCTTCGATATGATTTCACCTGCGACTATAAGATTCAATGCTGATTATTTTATCTGCGGTGACACATATCGATCCGTTTGGGCTATCCGAGAATACCCACCGCAAACAAGTGTTCAGGCGATACTTTGTCATTTGGGTGATAAAGAAAACGTAACTCTGCACATTTATTCACGATACGTGGATAATACTGAACAACGCAAAATCTTTCAGAACGCAACGAGAAAGAATCGAATGCTCTCTACCTCAGATGACGTTCAGGAAGCAGTAACTGCAGAAGGAAATATGGAAGACGTTGTAACTCTTCTTGCGGAGCTTCGAAAGAATAAAGAACCACTTCTTCATTGTGCGGTGTTTATTGAGTTATCCGCTCCGTCTCTTGACAAGCTCAAAGAACTTCAGACAGAAGTAAATATGGAGCTGACAAGAGAATGCATAACTGTAGACCGTCTCACTCTCCGTCAACAGGAAGGATTCAAAACTTGTATGCCTTGCGGATACAACGCATTTGGTTCGTTTTTTGAACGAGTATTACCTGCATCAGCAGTTGCAAATCTGTATCCGTTCAATTATTCAGGTAAAACTGATCCCAATGGATTTTATATCGGCAAAGACAGATACGGTTCTAATATCCTTGTCGACTTCGACCGCAGAAGTGATGATAAGACAAACAGTAACATTCTCATTCTTGGTAACTCTGGACAGGGTAAATCGTATCTTTTAAAACTTCTTCTTGTGTCTCTGCGACAGGCAGGTAAATCTCTTATTACACTTGATGCTGAACAAGAGTATGAAGACCTTTGCAAAAACCTTGGTGGATGTTATATTGACCTTATGAGTGGTCAATATATAATAAATCCGTTACAGCCAAAACGATGGTCAGATGAGAACGAAATTCTCGATGAAGAAGCACCCGAAACTTTCCGTAAATCAACTATGCTCAGTCAGCATATATCATACCTCAAAGACTTCTTCCGTTCTTACAAGGATTTTACAGATGCACATATTGATGCTATCGAAATCCTTATAACGAAGCTATATAACAACTTTGGAATTAATGATTATACGGATTTTTCAAAACTAAAAAATACAGACTATCCCATTATGGAAGACCTGTATGCCTTGGCTGAGGATGAGTTCAATAAATATGAAGAAGGCTCAAAATCACTTTTCACAGAAGAACTTCTCCGTGAAATCTGCCTTGGAATAAACTCCATGTGTAAAGGTGCAGAAAGTAAATTCTTCAATGGACACACAAACATAACTGATGATAAGTTTATATGTTTTGGTGTTAAAGGGCTTATGGATTCCAATAAGAAGTTGAAAGATGCTATGCTTTTCAACATCCTGTCCTATATGAATCATAACCTCTTGACACACGGAAATACGGTGGCGTCCATAGATGAATTGTATTTATTTTTAACAAATATGACGGCTATTGAGTATATCCGTAATGCCTCAAAACGTGTTCGTAAAAAGGATTCGGCAATCATACTCGCATCACAAAACATTGAAGACTTTCTCATAAGCGGTATTCGTGAATATACGAAACCGCTTTTTTCTATTCCTACGCATCACTTCTTGTTCAATCCTGGTAACATAAATCCTCGTGAGTTTATGGACGTGTTGCAGATTGAAGAAGCGGAATATGACCTCATTAAATTTCCGGAACGTGGTACGTGTCTTTACAAATGCGGTAATGAAAGATATCTTCTTCAAGTTATTGCTCCTGAATATAAAGCGAAGTTGTTTGGAAATGCAGGTGGCAGATAAAACAAAACCCCTCCAATCGGAGGGGGATGAATAACGAAGTTGCGAATGTGACATTAATGAACGGAAACTTAAGAGTTATGCTGCTGGGGAGAACCATCTTAATAACGTTTGCTAAGTGTTTAAATAATTTTCTCATATACATTCCCCCTCCATAAATGAATTTTGACACATTCGCTTTGACTTTCGGCGCTTGGGCTGGTGAGCCATGGAGAGGTGCCCTTAATGGCTCAAACTCATTATAATCATTTATTTTAAAAAATCAACAGTTATGAGAAAAATTAAAATTATTATTTTTATGTTGAAGGAAGGTGGACATCGCAGTAGGCACAACGATTGCCGCTGTTGCCAAGAAGGTTCTTTCAATTCTTCTCGGTGATAAGAAAGGCAGAAAATTTTTACTTTACGTTGTAGGTATTGTTTTATTTATCGTTTTTCTTCCGTTGATAGCCTTGGTTGGTTTGTTCGGAT
>JAZRPU010000232.1:0-3147 GCA_045649365.1 Eubacteriales bacterium
CTTTTCCTGCACTTCCATTTGGCATCCCGCCTAAACCTTTTTCTCCTCCATTGTGAATATAGGCGTATTTTTCTCTTACTTCAATAAAAATTGTTACGTCGGGATTTTTTACATCAACCTCTAACGAGTGCATTTCGTGGAGAATTATTCCTCCAACTTCTGCACTGATTTGAGGTGATTTAAGAGGGAAATTTTTGTCACTTCTTTTCGATTCGCATTTAAAGGATTTAGCTTTCCCAATAAGCTTTTTAATGTTACTCTTGACACATGATGATATAGAATCCATGTTTTTTTCACATTGATATCCAACACAAATCGTAGCTACGCCAAAAAGCTTTTTTAATATTGAAAATGCTTCGTCTATGTCTGCATTTTCATCACCTTTTACATAAAGTGTAGATTGGGCATACTCAAGGCTGAAGTTTCCATCAGCCTTTTTCAGCATATCTTTTGCTCTTCTGACGATGAGGCTTTCAAAATATCCTCTGTTAAGGCCTTTCATGACAACCTCGCCGTATTTGAGCAACAAAACTTTTTTAAATTCGTTTAATTCATTCATACAAGTTTTTCAAGGGCGGCGGTAATACTTGGAATTATCGCCTCATATTTTTTAACCTTTTCTCTTTCTGCATCAATTACTTTAGCAGGAGCTTTTGCAACAAAATCAGCGTTAGCCAATTTTGAATTTGCTCTTGCTAATTCTTTTTGAGCATCTTCAAGCTCTTTAGTAAGACGCTTTCTTTCTCCTTCTATATCAACCATTTCTTTCGTCCTAATATAAACGGTCGCACCTGAAGTAATAATTTGAACACATTCATCAGCATCATCGGGAGCTTTATCAATAACTTCAACGGAAGATGCAGATGCAAGCTTTTCAAACCAAACGTTAGATGTTTCAAAAAGATCTTTCAACTCTGTTTTAATATAAAGAGATGATTTTTTTGAAGGAGGAACGTTCATTTCAGAACGTCTGTTTCTGATAGCTTTAATTGAATCTATAACGTGTTGTACGTTTTCTTCATCTTGAACAAACAAAAGCTTTTCGGTATAAACAGGGAAGGAGGATATCATAATGCTTTCTCCTTCATGAGGAAGCTTTTGCCAGATCTCTTCTGTAATGAAAGGGGTAAAAGGATGAAGAAGCTTCATTGTATTGGAAAGAACGTAAACTAAAACTTTACAAGCAACAGAATAGCTTTCTGTACCTTTAGCGTTCAATCTTGTTTTTACAAGTTCAATGTACCAATCGCAGAAGATATCCCAAATAAAATCGTAAAGCTTGGAAACCGCAACGCCTAATTCATATTTATCAATATTTTCGTTTACTTCTTTTACAAGAGTATTATATTTAGAAAGAATCCATTTATCTTCTTTTTCTAATTTCAAAGAAGTAATATCTTCAGGAAGAGAAATATCCTCTTCAAGATTCATAAGAACAAATCTTGCGGCATTCCAAATCTTATTACAGAAGTTTCTTGAAGCTTCAACACGTTCTTCATAGAATCTCATGTCATTTCCTGGGCTGTTACCGGTTGCAAGGGTAAATCTTAAAGCGTCTGCGCCGTATTTATCGATAATTTCAAGAGGATCGATGCCGTTGCCTAAAGATTTACTCATTTTTCTGCCTTGGGAATCTCTTACAAGTCCGTGAATAAGAACGTCACTGAAAGGTTTCTCTTTCATACCTTCAAGACCTTGGAAAATCATTTTGGAAACCCAGAATGTAATAATGTCATATCCTGTAACAAGAACGTTTGTTGGATAGAAATAGTCAAGATCTTCTGTTTTATTAGGCCAACCTAAAGTAGACATAGGCCACAATGCAGATGAGAACCAAGTATCAAGAACATCTTCGTCTTGAACAATATTCTTGCTACCGCAATCAGGACAAACAGTAACGTCTTCTTCCGCAACAGTCATTTTCCCACAATCTTCACAATAAAACGCGGGTATTCTATGTCCCCACCAAAGCTGACGGGAAATGCACCAGTCAAGAATATTTTCCATCCAGTTAAGATAATTCTTAGAAAATCTTTCGGGAACGAATTTAATGTCACCATTTTTAACAGCAGCAATAGCAGGTTTCGCCAATTCTTCCATTTTTACAAACCATTGTCTTGAAGAAATAGGCTCAACAATTGTACCGCATCTATAGCAATGAGCAACTGCATGAGAATGAGGCTCAATTTTAACAAGAAGTCCAAGTTTATCAAGGTCTTCAATAATTGCTTTTCGTGCCTCAAATCTGTCCATGCCTTGATATTTGCCGCCATTTTCGTTGATCTTTGCATTTCCATCAAGAACAACAATCATCTCTAAATTGTGTCTTAATGCAACTTGATAGTCGTTAGGGTCGTGGCAAGGTGTCATTTTTACACAACCTGTACCAAACTCTTTGTCAACGTATTCATCAGCAACAATGGGAATTTCTCTGTTCATTAAAGGCAAAATAGCTTTTTTGCCAATATATTTAGCATATCTTTCATCGTTTGGGTTTACAGCAATTCCTGTATCACCCAACATTGTTTCGGGACGAGTTGTTGCTATAATAAGCATTTCATCACTATCCTTGAGAGGATATTTAATATGATAAAAATTACCTGCAGTATCTTTGTGATCAACTTCGGTATCAGAAAGTGCAGTGTTACAGTTGGGACACCAGTTGATAATTCTATATCCGCGATAAATCTGACCTTTGTTGTAAAGTGATACAAAGATTTTTCTAACAGCAGCAGAGCAGGTTTCATCCATTGTGAAACGTTCACGAGTCCAGTCGCATGAAGAACCTAATTTTTTAAGCTGATTTATAATTCTGCTGCCATACATCTTTTTCCAGTCCCAAACACGTTCAAGAAACTTTTCTCTTCCAAGATCATGTCTGGAAAGACCTTCATTTTTACGAAGTTGTTCTTCAACTTTAATTTGAGTTGCAATTCCCGCATGGTCAGTTCCCGGAATCCAAAGAGTACAATATCCTTGCATACGCTTTGTTCTGATTAAAATATCCTGAAGCGTTTCATCGAGAGCATGTCCCATGTGAAGCTGACCGGTTACGTTTGGTGGTGGAATAACAATAGAAAAAGGTTTTTTGGATTTATCAATTTCTGGTGTAAAATATCCGTTTTCAGACCAAAAATTATAAAGTCG
>JAZRPU010000233.1:0-2387 GCA_045649365.1 Eubacteriales bacterium
GTATATATCCCCTCCTTTGAAGTAGATCACATTTTTGATAACGATACTGATGCCACCTGCAACGGATGTGATTTCACCCGTGAAGGCTGTGACCATCAATACGATAATGCTTGTGATAACTCTTGCAACGTATGTAGTGCAACACGTTCTACAAACCATCAGTATGATGCGGTATGCGACAATGAATGTAATGTATGCGAAGAAAAACGCATAGCAGAGCCACACACTTTTGATGACTGTAACGATGGATATTGCAACTTATGCACCTTTTATCGTTTAACACCTGCACATTCCTATGATGATTGTAATGACGGTGATTGTAACGTATGTGGTACAACACGAAACGTTCCCGTTCACTCATACAGCGACTTTATGGATAATTCCTGCAACATTTGCGGCGAAGCACGCACAATAAATACAATAGAACTCAACGAAAAGGTAAACGCTATTGTAGAAGTTGGCGGAACGATTATAGAATACATATTCACGCCTTCATTTACGGGCGAGTTTGCCTTTGAAGCTTTTGCATCATCAGATACACGCGGATACATATTTGACGAAAACGAAAATTTGATTTGGGAAGATGACGATAGCGGTACATACAACCAGTTCAAAATTCAGCAAACCTTCGAAGCAGGAAAAACTTATCTTTTAAAGATTAAATTTTACAGTAAAGATGTAACAGGCGAAATACCTTTCTCCATTGTTTGTGTTCACGATTTCGATGATGATTGCGACGACTCATGCGGAATTTGCAGCCTTGTTCGCAAAGCTCCTCATTCATACGACAATGCAGCCGATAAACAATGTAACGAATGTGGTGATATTCGTGAACTTAACTTTATAGGCTTGAATGAAACAAAAGTAGTTGAGATAACAATAAACATCGAGTACGTTGATTTTGTTTTCATACCTGTTGTAAGCGGAAAATATTCCTTTATCGGTTTGGGAGATGAAACACAGGATACCTTTGCAAAACTTTTAGATTCAGAGGAAAACACACTTGATTCCAACGATGACTCAGGTGGAAACCGTCAATTCATGATCACTTATGATATGGAAGCGGGAAAGACTTATATTTTGAGAGCTTGCTTCTATAACAATAATAATATTGGAGCTTTCTCCGTAACGTTCATCTGTGAACATTCTTACGATGACGTGTGCGATGTTGATTGTAACGTATGCTCCACCACTCGTGAAGTTCCTCATGAATTCACCAACGGTTGCGATGCTCAATGCGATAACTGCGGTCATGTCAGAACACCTGAACCACATAAATATACAAACTGTGAAGATTCAGGCTGTAACATTTGCGGTGCTGGACGTGAAGCAGGGGTTTGTGTTTGGGATGGCTGCTTTGACGGAGTATGTAACGTTTGTGAAAACGAACGTACAACACCATCACATGAATACACCAACCACTTGGATACAGAATGTAATTACTGCGGAACATCACGCGAGCTTAACTATATCACTCTTGGCGAAACAATAAACTTTACTTTACAAGAAGGTGAAGTTGGTATATTTGTGTTTATTTGTGAAAATTCTGGCAAATATGCCTTTGGTTCTTCCTTTGCAGACTTAAAAGATGCTTTTGGTTCCGTTCATACTACAGATGATAATCAACTTACATACGATGATGATGGCGGTGATGAATCAAGACAGTTTTATTTAGAATATGATTTTGAAGAAGGAAAAACATACATTCTTAAAGCAAGATTCTATTCAGAAGATGAAAGTGGAGATTGCTCTGTATCTTTATTCTGCGTTGAACATTCTTTCGATGATGAATTTGATGCCGATTGCAACGCTTGCGGATATCATCGTGAAGCAGAGAAGAATGTTAACGTTGTTGCTAAAGGAAATATTGATTATACAGTTCTCGGAAACATTGTAATCGTGGAAAATAATTTGGCTTGCAAAGTTGGTTATATTTCAGACGGCAAGTATGTAAACGTATCAGGAACGAAGAATCCTGACAGCACTTATTCCTACACAGTTCCTGACGGTGTTGCTGAAGTTATTCTTCTCACCAAAGGAGACGTTGACTCCAATAACGAAATTGATGCAACCGACTATTTAAGAATTAAAGGTCATTTCCTTGGAAGCTATAATTTTGATGCTGTTAACTTCTTCGCAGGCGACGTTACAAACGAAGGAGAAATAGACGCCACAGACTACCTGAGAATTAAAGGTCACTTCCTTGGCACTTATAATTTGCACGAATAATTTTTTAATTGCCAAAGGTGACAAAAATCACCTTTGGCAAAAGTAGAAAGGAATTTTAATTATGAAAAGATTGTTTTGCTTATTTCTTTCATTTTTGATGGTTATTGCAATCGTACCGTCAAGTGCTATTGAAACAAATGCGGCAGATACCGTTGTTA
>JAZRPU010000234.1:0-2322 GCA_045649365.1 Eubacteriales bacterium
TATAAAATTCAAGAAATAAGCGAGGTAACAACAAATGATGATAAGACCTGTTATGACATTGGGATTTTCTTATAATATTTTAAAATCATTAGCCACAGTATGCACTCATTTTGTGATATTTTGTCTCTTTATCCTCGTGGCGTGGGGAATATATAAAAAGTTTGAAAAAGAAGCTGATGTAGGCGTTCCTTTCTTCTTGACTGTTATGGCAGGTCTTATTATGACGTTAGTTGATGCTATGACTCTTTTTACCATTAAAGGAATGTTACTTGCTTTGATATTGCTTTATGCAAGTATGTCAGATATCAAGACAAGAAAAGTATCAGATTGCATTTCTATAATGATTTCAATTCTATCTCTTGTAGGTTGTAATACGGCTGATTTACCTTCTATGCTCATGGGTGCAGCGGTGGTATTTATACCACAATTTGCTCTTGCAGTTATTAATCCGCAGAGATCTTGCGGTGGTGCAGATATGAAGATATCAACGGCTCTTGCATTCTTACTCGGAGCAGAAAAAGGAATATTCGCATTGATAGTGGGATTACTTCTTTCGGTAATTACTGTGTCGATATATAACAAAGCGAATAACAGAGATAATAAAGAATCATTTGCACTTGTGCCGTTCCTTTCGGTCGGAGCAATGCTTGCGTATATCATATAACATGGAGGTTTAAACATTATGAAAAACAGAACAGTAATTGGCATTGTATGTATAATACTTGCCCTTGTGGTAACGTTCCTTGTGGCTCCTTTGGTGAATAAACTATCAAATAGCCATACTGAAATAATCAGAATCAAGAACGATATCATTCAGGGGCATATGATTAGCGAAAACGATATAGAAGTAGTAACCGTTGGTACGGAAGGCTTGCCATCAAACGTGGTAACTAAAAAGGAAACTGCAATCGGCAAATTCGCTTCTTGTGATATAAAAGCAAATACAGACTTGCTTCAATCAATGCTTACGGATAAATCTGACAGTGCGGACGATGTCTTTCGAACGTTAGATGGAAAGAAACAAGCCATAAGTATAACAATAAGTTCCTTTGCTGGCGGTCTTTCGGGCAAACTTGAAAATGGTGATATTGTCAGTCTTATAGTCTTTGAAAAAGATAAGGACGAAGCCATAATCCCAGGCGGTTTGACTTACGTTAAGGTAATTACAACTACAACGGCAGAAGGATTCGACAAGGACGAAGTAACTCCCAACGAGGACGGAACATATGAGCTGCCTACAACGGTAACACTTCTTGTCAATCCTGGGCAGGCTAAAATGCTCGTAGAATATGAAAACAAAGGTGTTATTCACGCAGACCTTGTATATCGTGGAGATAGTGAAAAAGCACAAAAATTCCTTGATGCACAGGATTTGTACTTCGAAATGTTGGCAGAACAGGAGAATGAAGAAAATTCAGAATCCGATAACAACAAACCTTTAGGTGGAAACAACATCATTCAGGATGCAAACGATATAATCTGGGGAACAAATCACGGTGGAAATAACCCAACTTACAGCGAAGGCGGTGAAGAATAATGTCAAAAGTTATAGCAATCTGGGGAACTCCCAATTCGGGTAAAACAACATTTGCAACCAAACTTGCAAGAGCTATCTATGATGAATATCAGGCAACGGTTGTGGTTGTATATACAGACTACGAAACTCCCACTTTGCCCATTATTTTCCCCAACTATAAAAAAGAAGAGCTGTGCTCTATCGGTGTAGCCTTGTCTCAGACCGATATTGACCGTCATGAAGTGGTTAAACAAATGGTAACGGTGAAGGACAAGCAGAACTTTGCGTTTCTTGGTTTTACCGATGGTGAGAATAAATACACCTATCCTGAATTCGATGCAACGAAAGTAAGAGCATTGTATTCCGTTCTGGAAACACTTGCAGACTACGTTATAATCGACTGTACAAGCTCTCTTGATAATCAGTTGTCAAAGGTAGCTGTTCGTGAAGCGGATGATGTTATCCGCCTTTCTGCTCCAACGCTCAAGTCAGTAAGCTATCTTTCTTCACAGCTTCCATTATATATCGATCCCATGTTCAGACTTGAAGAACATATACAAGGTATATGCGTTACCGATGCGGATTTGTATATGCCAATTGACGAAGCGAAATCACAGCTTCATGACGTGAGATTTACTATCCCATATTGCAGAGCTGTCAAACAGCAGATGCTTGACGGACACTTATATGAAGTAACAAAGGACAAAAACTTCAACAAAAAATTCAAAGCAATAGTAGAAAAGGTGGTGTAAGATATGGCAAATATAATTGATTTCTGGACACTTCTTAAAACCACACAGGAGTAT
>JAZRPU010000235.1:0-5539 GCA_045649365.1 Eubacteriales bacterium
GCATCACCAGAATCATTGTTGTTCTTTACAGGAGAAACAGACTCAACAGGAGCTTCTGAAACAGGAGCAGCAGGAGCTACAGTAGGTGTATAAACAGGTCTTCTGTAATCAGATGTTCTCTTGTTAACATCAAAGCCTGTAGCAACAAGAGTAACTTTCATTTCGTCTTCCAAAGTAGGATCGAAAGCAGCACCGAAGATAATCTGTGCATCTGCCTGAGCTTCGTTTGTAATCATTTCTACAGCCTGGTCAACTTCATCAAGTCCAACATCGGGAGAAGCTGTGATATTTACGATAATACCCTTTGCACCGCTGATATTTGTTTCGAGCAATGGAGAAGACATAGCAAGCTTTGCTGCTTGTTCTGCTTTGTCTTTGCCCTTTGCAGAGCCAACGCCCATGTGAGCAAGACCTGCTCCGCGCATAACTGTTTGAACGTCTGCAAAGTCAAGGTTAATTTCTGCATCAACCAAGATAAGATCACAAATGCTCTGAACACCTTTTTTCAAAACGTCATCAGCTTCTTGGAAAGCATTGAGAAGTGTGGTTTTTTTATCTGTAAGCATCTTCAAACGTTCGTTAGGAATAACGATGAGAGAGTCAACGTATTAACGAAGCTTTTCGATACCTGCTTCAGCTTGAGCCATTCTTCTTGCACCTTCAAATTTGAAAGGCTTTGTTACAACAGCTACAGTAAGTATTTCAAGTTGTTTTGCAATTCTTGCAACTATAGGAGCAGCACCTGTTCCTGTTCCACCGCCCATACCTGCTGTGATAAACACCATATCAGCGCCTTTGATAGCTTCTGTGATAGCTTCAATAGATTCATCAGCAGCTTTTTCGCCCAATTCAGGGTTTGCACCTGCGCCTCTTCCTTTGGTGATTCTTTCACCGATAGAAATTTTTATGGGAGCAACAGACTTTTGAAGAATAGCAAGGTCTGTATTGATATTGATATATTCAACACTTGCAAATGCATCACTCTTTTGAGATGATACAGAAGAACCGGCTGATGTGCTGATCATTCTGTTAACTGCGTTTCCGCCACCGCCACCAACACCTATAACTTTAATTAAAACGGGTGGTTGATTGATGTAAGACTTATCCATTTATTTTTTCCTCCAAATATACTTCCTATTTTACTTATACTGCTATTATAATATGTTTTTTCAATAATTGCAAGAGCTTTTTTTGATTTTTTTATATTTTTTTCACTTTTTTTATGATTCAAAAGGTTAAAATACAGCAAAAAACGACAAATACCATAAGACAAGCTTTTATATCAGCCTAATTCTTTAAAGTATCCTTCAGATGGATTTGAAACGTCAATTTTTCCTCTGCTTTCTTCGGAAAGCTTTTCCATGATTCCGCAAACAAACAAAAGCTTCGCGGAACATTCCGTGCTATCTCCAAGATAAATTTCAAAAGACTCGCCATACTGAACGTAATAATCAAATCTGCTTTTCATTGTAATGTATTTTGTTTTCTCAAAAACGGGCGATGCTGAAAGTGACTCATAAACGCGATACAGCCCCACTCCGCTTTTTTTATCTTTAAAAACAATTTCTTCGCCCAAAACACATTTAACAAGGAGTGAATCTTCAAACTTAACTTCCAAAAGGTCAGCAGGTTTTGAATCAGAAATTTCAACTACAAACATTTCTTTGTCAAAAATAATGTATTTATCCGAAACGTAGGTATACATAATTCCGTTTCTTTCCAAAACTGTTACCGTTATTTTATCCGGAACTGTTCTTTTTATTTCGCACTCCTCCAAATAAGGAAAACTTTCAAGCATGAGTTGTTCTTTTTCAGCTTTTGAATATGAAAAGAGTCTATCTCCCTCTTTCACTCCAAAAGCTTCTGAAAGCATTTCAACGGTATAATACTCATTTCCAATGTATTCTACCGTAACAACTCGGAATAAATATCTGTAGCAAAGATAAAAGAAAGCGAAAATAATGAGCAACAAAAGAAAAATATAGCTTAACTTTCTTCGCCTTAACTTTCTTTGTCTTGCATTTTCTATTTGATGTGTTTCACGAATTTTTTCGTAGTTATTTCCTTTATCCATCTTATGCCTTTTTAGTTGTTTATTAAGCTCATTGCTTCTTTTACAATATGTTCAACAGCTCTTTCTCTCGCAAACTGTTTCACGTTTCTTTCAAGAGCATGTCTTTTCTCTTCATCGTTTGCTAATTGGTTTATCATTTCAAAAAGCTTTTCTGAAGTTAAATCTTTTTCTTCAATCATCAAAGCTGCATCAGCTTTTTCCAGCACTAAAGCGTTTTTATATTGATGATTTTCCGCAACGTTGGGAGAAGGAATCAAAATTGCCGCTTTCCCCAAAAATGCTGCTTCTGTTATAGTTATTGCACCTGCACGGGAAATAATAACATCAGCCGCCGACATTTGCTTTGGCAAATCATACATATATTCATATAAGCAGAAATTGTCATATTTGTCAAGCCCTTTTTTAGAAACCATTTCAAGGCATCTTTGGTAATCTCTTTTTCCGGACACATGACGATATATCATGTTAGGGTTATTTTTCAAGAGCTTTTCTACCATATTCAAAACATTGTCATTAATGCAAGTTGCTCCAAGACTTCCACCGAAAGACATAACGAATACTTTATCCGACGATATACCCATTTCCGCACGATTCACATTATAATCATATCCATATAATTTCGGAGAAACGGGGTTACCGGTCATTATAACGCTTCCCTTGGCTTCTTCAAAATATTTTTTGCTTTCATTATAGCTTAAACAAATTTTGTCTGCCGACTTTGCAAGCTTTCTTGTAGTCATTCCCGGATATGCATTTTGTTCATGTATTAACGTTGGAATACCCATCTTTTCGCCCGCTCTTACCGCCGCCCAGCTTGCATATCCACCCGTTCCGATAATAACGTCGGGCATGAATTTAGATATAAGCTTTTTGGCTTTGCTGACACTTGTCATGGCTTTAAAAGCAGTTGCAATATTTGATAACGTAAGCTTTCGAGTAAAACCTTGAATATCAATTGTTTCAATTTTATATCCCGCGGCTTCAACAAGTCTTTTTTCCATTCCTCTTTTACTGCCTACAAAAAGGATTTCCGCGTTATGATATTTACTCTTAATACAATCTGCAATAGAGATTGCGGGATAAATATGCCCGCCTGTTCCTCCGCAAGAGAAAACCACTCTTATTCTTTTATCTGATTTATTCATAATATTACCCCTGTTCAACTATTGAATGTCTTGATACAGAAAGAATAATTCCCATTTGGAAAAGCAAAATCAAAAGGGATGTTCCGCCGTAGCTCAAAAATGGCAAGCTGATGCCCGTACTTGGTAACGTATTTGAAACAACAGCAATATTAAGCAACGTTTGTATTCCTATCTGACAAATAATTCCTGCAACAAGAAGTCCTGAAAACACTGTGGGAGCTTTTTTTGCGATATACATTCCACGCCAAATAAGTGCTGCAAAAATTATCATTATTGCAATAGCTCCTACATATCCCATCTCTTCACAGATAACGGAAAAAATATAGTCGTTTTGAGGCTCGGGAATATATCCGTCTTTTTGATTGCTTTGGCCGAGTCCAACTCCCCAAACCCCTCCTGATGCAATTGCAAAAAGTGATTGTGCGGGCTGCCAACCGTCATTTTTAAAGTAAAGTGGGTCAAAAGGATTAAACCACACTTCAAGACGGGAAAGAGCGTGAGGAAACATCGTGACACCAACTCCGCCAACAGCAAGAGCTGCAAGCCCGCAACATGCTATATATATCCATTTCACTCCGCCCATAACCATCATGCAAGCTATAAGCATGCAAATTATTATCATACAAGATATATGAGGCTGTATGGCAAGAAAAGCAACACTCGCCCCTAAAAGAAGAACGTAAAATCCTAAACATTTAAAGCCTTTTATTTTTTCTTTTGCATTAGAAGCGTAAGTTGCACATGCAACAACAACCGCAAATTTCAAAACTTCAGAAGGCTGAAAAGTGGTGAATCCAAGATTAATCCAGCGGGTAGCGCCTCCGCTCGTATGCTTCAGAGGAGTCAAAACCAAAGCACAAAGGAAAAACGCTCCCACCAGAATCCATCTGTTTAATTTTTTATACGTTCTGTAATCAATAAAAGATGCGCCAATCATTGCGGCAACTCCTACCAATGCAAACATTACGTGTTTTTTGGTAAAGAAGAAGCTATCACCTTGTGTCATTTCAGCATAGGAATAGCTGGCACTTGCAACTGCAATTATCCCTATTCCCACAAGTATCAGCACCAGAATCAGAAAAGGTTTATCAACCTCGCCAATAATTCTTACAAGCTTTTCGGGACTTCTTACCTCTGACAACCCATTCTCTACGTCAGAAGAAAGAGCTGTATTTTTCTTTTTGGAATCTATTTTAGATTTTTTCTTGAACATTTTTTCTCCAAATCAATTCATCATGCAAATAAAAAATAAGTAAATGCGCAAAACAGTGCTGTAACAACTGAAAAAACGAAAACAATTAAAACCTCACTCCAACCACTTTTTTCAAAATGATGGTGAATAGGCGCCATTTTAAATATTCTTTTTCCCGTAAGCTTAAAAGAACCAACTTGAAGCATTACAGATATTCCTTCAATAAGATAAATGAAGCAAATAATAATAGACCACACTCCCGCATTTACCCAAAAGCACATGGAAACAACAATAGCTCCTATGAATTGAGAGCCCGTATCCCCCATGAACACCTTTGCGGGATGAAAATTGAAAATAAGGAAAGCAAGCATTGCACCAAGGCAAGCAACGGAAAGCACAAAAAGGCTTTCATGTGTTGAGATAAACAATTTATAAGTAAGCAAAGAGAAAAACAAAAATATAACTGCTGAAACACTTCCCGCAAGTCCGTCTATTCCATCAGTAAGATTTGCACAGTTTACAAGGTACATTATAGCAAGAGTGCAAACGGGATAATAAAAAATTCCTAAATCAAGGCTATCAAAAAAAGGGATTTTCAATGTTGTATCAACATATTCAAGCTTAACAAGCACAACAAGATAAACTACGGTTGCAACTGTTTGTATTGCAAGCTTTTGCATGGGAGAAAGTCCCTTGTTCTGCTTTTTGAACAGTTTAACGTAATCATCTATAAATCCAACCAAACCATAAGACAATGCAAAAAGCAAATGTATTAAAAGGGAATAATCACCATTTTTAAGTTCAGAAGGTAAAAGGAATATCCCTGCCGCCACAAAAATGCCTATCATAAAGAACAATCCTCCCATAGTGGGGGTTCCCTCTTTACATTTATGCCATGAAGGACCTATTTCAAGTATTTTTTGACCTAATTTTGCTTTTCTTAAAATGGGAATAAAAATTTTAAGAAGTATTGCTGATACGCCAAACGCCACAAGAAAAGCAAAAATTGTTTTATATGTCAAGCTCATTTTGTTGTTTCTCCGTTGTATTTAATTAACAAAATTTTCTATTGATTTTATAAATCGATTGTTTTTATTATTTCGGGAAAGCGCATTCTGTTACTTGCTT
>JAZRPU010000236.1:0-5534 GCA_045649365.1 Eubacteriales bacterium
TGAACATAATTCACTATATGCATGATAAGTATGCCTATGAAAAAATACAAATGGCACTTCATGATACATCGGTTGAGAGGTTTATGGCTTTTGGAATTGCGGGATTGTCTGTTGTTACCGACTCCTTCAGTGCAATAAAATATGCTACAGTCATTCCTCAAAAAGATGAAAACGGATTCATTGTTGATTTCAAGGTGGAAGGAAGCTTCCCAAAATATGGAAACGATGATGATAACGTAGACGTTATAGCAAAAGAGCTGACTCATAAATTTATAGAAGAATTGAGAAAAACTCCCGCTTACAGAAAGGCAATACACACTCTTTCTATACTCACAATCACATCAAACGTTATGTATGGAAAAAATACGGGAGCGACTCCCGATGGAAGAAAGGCGTTTTCTCCATTTGCACCAGGGGCAAACCCTATGCACAACAGAGAAGAAAACGGAGCGTTGGCATCTCTTAACTCTGTTGCTAAATTGAGCTACGATGATTGCCGCGATGGTATTTCCAACACGTTCTCTATTGCTCCCGATGCCCTTGGTAAAACTGTTGGAGAAAGAATAGATAATCTTGTTTCTATTCTTGATGGATATTTCAAGAAAAAAGCGCATCACATTAACGTAAACGTTCTTAACAGAGAAACACTTCTGAAGGCATACGAAAATCCTGAAGCGTATCCTAACCTTACAATTCGTGTTTCGGGATATGCGGTTAATTTCAATAAGCTCTCCCGAGAGCAACAAAGAGAAGTTATCAGCCGTACCTTCCACAGCAGCTTATGATAACAGGAAGAATTCATTCTTTTCAAAGTCTTGGAACAGTTGATGGACCTGGAGTTCGTTTTGTCGCTTTTTTGCAAGGATGCCCTTTGAGGTGCAGTTGTTGTCATAATCCTGACACATGGGATATAAACGGAGGGAATGAGTTTTCTGCTTTGCAGGTAGTACAAAAAGCAGAAAGATTCAAGGAATATTTCGGTAAAGACGGTGGGATAACCCTTTCGGGCGGAGAACCGCTTTTGCAATCGGATTTTTCTGAAAGTATTTTCTCTTTGTGCAAAGAAAAAGGGATTAACACTTGTCTTGATACATCGGGATGTATTTTGAATGAAAGTGTAAAACGTTTGCTTAAAGTTACAGACAGAGTTTTACTGGATATTAAATATACAAATGATGGCGATTATCGGAAATACGTGGGATGCTCTATGAAAAGTCCTATGGAATTTCTTGAATATCTTGAAAGCGAAAAAATTCCTGTAACCATCAGACAAGTGGTGATACCTACGATAAATGATACGGAAGAAAATTTCTCAAAGCTTAAAGAGATTGAGAAGAGATTTTCATGTATTGATAAAACGGAGCTTTTGCCTTTCCGAAAGATTTGTCAAAGTAAATATGATGAAATGAACATTAAGTTTCCTTTCGCTCACATACCCGAAGGGAAAAAAGTTTGCTGAAAAATACTCTCTGTCAAGATTGAGGACAGAGAGTATTTTCCATTTAAACGCTTTGTAAGATTATTTTTTTAAAAATTCCACATTGCCGATTTTGGATTCGATGAAGGAATATTCATCGCTCCACCAATCGCCCTCGGTCATGAAATGCTCGGGGCCGTATGCTCCTTGGAGCGTGGGGACTATGTGAAGCGGGCCGAAAGAATTTCTTCTTGTGTTAACAAGCGTTATTTTAATGGGGAGCTTTTCTTTGACTGCAGTTGTTATATCCGCTTCATAAGGGTCCCATGCGATAACTTGCTTTTCGTTTCCAAATTCTATGGTCACGTCAGCTCCTGAAAAATTCGGGATTCTGATTAAAATTCTTTCCGCTGTTTCGTCAACGAGAGGGGAGTAGTCATTATAATTGAGGATTACTGACATTCTTCCGCTGTAGAAAGGTAGTTTGCGATTCACTACGTTGTCAAAAGAAATCTTTTCGGGCTTTTCTGTTATAGCTGATGCTCCCGCTTTTGCGATTACGCCAAAATCTCCCAGCAGATAAACTGCTTCAAGATTAATGGTTCTTTTAAAATCCATAATGGCGGTGATTTCATTTTTTCCCTTTTTGAGCGTGCCTTTTGGAATGGACATTTTTATAAAGGCGTTATCTACCCACCAATCTGTAAGGGTGCTGTATTCAAGGGGTGTTCCGTTGCAGTAATATTGAATTTTTTCAGGACGCTCTGCGGCAAGATAAACAGGGGACTCGGGAATAAATTCTACTTCAAAGGGGTATCTTACGGTGACTTTTCCGTAGTTTTCTGTGTATTTTTGCTTGGCAAACCAAGGCTGGAGCATTTCTCCCCCGCGGCGCTCTATTCCTATTCTATCTCTTATTTTTCTGTCTGTTTTCAGAATCTCTCCCAATTCTCCGAAAGCTTCATCGTCTTCAAATTTATATTGAGCATAATCAAGAACAGCAACGTTTGGCTCGTCGAGGGTGTACTCAAACTCGCCCTCTTTCAACTCTCCTGTTTTTTGAGAAGGTTTTGAACAATAATGTGGTATTTCATCATCACTTTGAGAAAAAACCATAATCATCATTGCTGCTGGCTCTAAATTTACGTTTAAAACGAGATTTTCGTTTTCATGCTTTGAGGGATAAAGCTCTCTTTTGCCACTTTCTGCGCTCCATATTTCTGCTCTGTATGAGTCGTTTAAATTGGCGGATATTTGAAATTCTCCTGTGGGAGCATTTTTATCTCTGTTCATCCAAACGCTGATGTAGTCTGTTCCGCATTTGCGAATTTGATTAAAAACAAGGTCACCGACGTTGGATTTGATGGGGCATTCGTCTGCTTTTTGAATTTCTTTGTCCAAAGATGAAAGCTCGACGTGTGCGGCATTATCAAAACTGTTCAAAAGCTCTTCGCAAAGATTTGAAGGAGCTCCGTCTATATATTTTGGTAATTCACCGACGAAAATAACCTTGCCTCCGTTTTCAAGAAGCTTTTTCAAAATAGAAAAAGTTGACTTTCTGATAGTTAATGCACCGGAAACTACAACTGTTTTATATTTTCCGTTACCGATTATAACGTTCTTGCCTTTAACCTTGGCTGTTTCAGCCATTATCTGTTCTTCGCCATAATCAAAATCAATTCTTGCTCCTGCGAGCTTCATGAAGGTTTCGGCGTATATTCTTTCTATTTTGAGGGTTTCTTCTTTAAGAGGTGTTATCCAATTAGCCCATGATAAGTGAGCTGTTGCCCAAACGCTTTCGATGGGATTTATAACGAGAACGTCACAAAGGGGCACGCCTTCCGAAAGCATAAGTCCCAAACGGGCAAAATATGACTCTACGTATTCATAATCCTTGTGGTAAGGAGATTGAAAAGAAACGCTCGCGGGATAATCTCGCTTCCCTTCACCCTCCATTGTGTACCATGAAAGGTGAGGGCATCTTATGTTGACACCAAAAAGCGTTTGCCAATCTCCAAGGGTTTTGTGAGAACGAAGAGTAAATTCCCACCCCGAGCATCCGTAAAGCTCGGACAACATCCACTTTTTCCCGGTCTGACGGCATACTGATTGACATTGCTTTGCCGCCCAATAGCTTTGGTTTACGTTTCCTAATATATCTATTCCGGGATATCCCATGTGCTGATAAAAACGCATTAAAGACCCGTTGGGAACGGATTGTGTTGTCAGCATATCTTCATGGAGAACGTGACCGGTTAATATCATGTTGTTTTTTTCGCACCAATTATTAATTGGAATGGCAAAACGCTCGTTTAAAAGATTGCATCCCAAATCAAAAAAGTCAATTCTTACCTTTGAAACCAGTTCGCCTTTTAGTCTGTAAAAAATCTCGGGGAGCCTTTCTCTTGCATCATATCCGTAACGTTTTTCAAATTCTTCAAATATATCGTTTGTATAGAAAATAGCAGAGCTTCTTATTCCGTTTTCTTCTTTGAAATTATCCATCGCTTTTCCGCGGTGCGGTTCGTCTGTAAAAATGCCTTTTATCGACGTTCCGATTCTGTCACCACAACGCTTTTTGTACTCTTCGTGAGTAATTTCAATAAACTTTTCCACTGCTTCATAGCTCATTGTGTCTATATAAGTGTTTCCGTTATAGTTGCTGTTGGGGGAGTCGGGAATTATTTTATAGCTTAATACTTTTTTATCTCCTTCTCCCAATTCTTCAAATGAAGCTTCAACGTTCTCTTTAAGAGCAATTTTTTTATATCCGTTTATAGATACTCCGTCTTGTCCGAGAGTTGCGGCAAAGGCAAATATCACCTCATCATCCCACGCGAACTTTTCAGCATCCGTTTCAAATAAATACAATGATTTCATTCTGTATTCGGGATTTTCGGAAACCTTTCCTCCCGCGCTTCCGCTGGGCCATCTGTCTTCGTCGTAAAGCCATGCTTCCAAACCCAGCTTTTCGCTTTCGTCTGCAACTGCATTGGTAATTTCAAACCATTCGTCGCCAAGATATTCGGTAATAAGTCCGCAACGGGAATGCATGAAATATCCGCCAAATCCCATTTCTCCCAAAACTCTTGCCTGGCGGAGCATTTCATCTTTGTCTAATTCTCCGTTCCATGACCAAAAGGGTTTTCCTCTGTATTCGTTTGAGGGATTCTCGAATTTTGAAAACGTATCTTTTATACTCATGTTTTTCTCCAATAAAACTTGAAAGTCTATTCCTTTTAACTATATTATATCAAAAAAAATCCTTTTGTAAAGTACCGTATATATTTTAAAGTGATAAAAAATCAGAATGTAACGTCGATTTTTGTATTGTTTATAACTTTGGGAAATAAGTCATGAAATGTTTACAAAAAAGCGGGTCGAATTTATTATTTCAATATTGACAAATAAACAAAAGTGTGTTACTGTATTTTTGGTGAAAAACAACAAAAATATATTTGGAGGAAACAATATGAAAAAAGCAATATTTAAAAAAGCTATTTCTTTTGCTTTGGCGTTTGTAATGATAATTGCAATATTCCCTCTTGTAAACCAAGAAGTTGAAGCTGCTTACGTCATGAGAAGACAGACTGACAGCCCTTGGAATACAGTTTACGTAAACGGAGGCTCTCTTGCGGCAACGGGCTGTGGAATGTTCTCCTTCGTTAACGCGGTTGGATACCTTACAGACCACGTTCTTGACGTTGAAGCTGTTGCAAGATGGGCACATAGCATTGGCTCATTTAACGTAACTTACGGTGGCGATGGAACGTACCGTACCTCTTTCTATCACAGAGCTCGTGACAAATACGGTCCTACATACGGATTTACCATTGATTGCGGATCTGAAGATGAAGGCTATTGGGACGGTGCATACAGCACGTTGCTTAAAAACCATTTGGCGAACGGCGGTGCGGCTGTTGCTCACGTTTATAACCACTTTATCGCTCTCGTTGATTATGACCCTTCAACTAATAAATTCCGCGTTTGGGACTGTGCGCCCGGTTCTCACAGAGGGACAAACGTAAACGGCGGTGACCTTTGGCTTAGTGAAAACTATCTCAGAACTCATTCCAGAATGACTATCGACAAGTCGGAGGCCAACCGGGCTTAGGAA
>JAZRPU010000237.1:0-4196 GCA_045649365.1 Eubacteriales bacterium
CACAACCACGAATAGCATTATCAAAAAGATTACATATCAAAGATGACAAATCATAATTAGAAATTATTTCTTTTTCGGGAAACTCTTTCACAAAAATTTCTGCATTTATTCCCTTCGATATAGCTTCTCTTTTTTTATTGGATAAAATTATATTAACAACGGGATTTTTACAGTACACTATTCTTTCAATGTCTACACATTTAGTTTCTAGTTCATCCAACAGCTCCAAGCTTTGCTCTTTTTCTCCCAACGCAAAAAGCGAATAGACAGTTTGCAGCTGATTTGATAGATCGTGTTTTATCTCGTGAATCTTTTTTTCATTTTCCACAGATATTTCATAATAATTTTTTGCCATACTATTCCATTCAGATACACGATTGTGATTATGGTTAGCTTGTATTCTTGTAAATAAATATGACGTAACTTCTCCTATGGACACGTTGGAATAAATCATGCAAATAACGCTGAAATTAAACAAATCAGAACGAGTAAAATCTATCATTTCCGTGGAGATTCGAGCAACCGATAATTGTGAGGACATTCGAGCCACAGATAAAATAAGCAAAACTTCTCCAACTCCTATAATTGCCTGAATTAAAATTATCCACAAATATTTATTTGTCTTTTTAAAAAGCTGGCTTGCCAAAGAGCTAAATACAGAAAAAATTACAAGATAAAGAAGAAAGAAAACTGAGTTTCTTCCCATTAAAATCTCTTTAAAGCTTACCAAGCCTTTTAAATACAAAGCATGTATTATGTATAAAGTAAGTAAACTAACCGATAAAACTATTATATGGGATAAAAAAACATACATTTTTCTTTTAAACGTATCTTTAAAAAAATACAAGAACAAGAAAAGCAATAAAACGGTTAGCAATATTTGTTCTGCCGAAAACGATGGCGTAATAGAAACTACCAACAATAACAATATTAACGATATTAAAAACTGAACATTTCTATTGTATTTAGGAGAAAGTGTTGTTATAAAATATGAGCATACAACAAACACCTCTTCTATACATAACATAAATTCATACGAACTCAACTTCATACGTCTTCACCGAGATACGATATAAATTTTTCTTTGGATTCTTTCAAATGAGGTTTACTTATAGGTAAAACTTCTCCGGTTGACAAATAAAACTTTTTATTTGTCCTTTCTGTAATATATCTCATATTTATCAAAAAGCTTTTATGGCTTCTCACAAATGAATGTCCCAGCTGTTCCTGAATTGCATCCATTTTCTGGTATATTTCAGCTTGCTTACCATTAGATAAAAACAAAACTATTTTTCGTCCCCGACTTTCTACGTATCTTATTTCTTTTCTGAACAAAATTATCTCTGATCCGTTGGATTTCAAAAAAATATGATCAGACTTGTCTTCAATAACTTCCTGCCCAACCTTTTCAATAGCATCGATTAAAATATTTTCTTTGATGGGCTTTACAAGGAAATACGAAGGATTAGTTTTAAAAATGTCTGTTGCAAAGTTTATATTTCCAGTCAGATAAATTACCTTTATAGCTGGACGATATTCCTGAATCCTTTTAACAATATCTATACCATTTCCATCTTTGAAAGTTATATCCATTATAAGAATGTCAGGAACTCTTTCATTAGTATCAATCATTCCCAAAAGTTCACAACACGAATTAATTGATAAAACTTTATATTTCCCTTTAAAGCATTTTAAAATAAATGACTTTAAATATTCCGTTATATTCTTGTCATCATCGCAAATAAATATTTCGATCATAGTGATAATCTCTTTCATTAAAACATTTCATTGTAACACCACGGAAAGAACGTTGGGGACAACTTTTTTTTCCTGAATATTTATTTTTCTTCTCCCCGCCTTTTTCAAGGCGGGGAGAAATCGTGTTATTGTTTTTTACGCTTTTTAATTATTAATACAACAATTCCTATAATTAATAAAATTACTAAGGAAACTGATGTATAGAACAAGGGCTTGTTAGCATAAAAAATTATCCATGCACTTGGAGAAACGGTAACTTTTTCAAAAACTTCAAAATATGTATTTGCATTACTTGTATCTCCAATTGATTTGTCGCTACATTGGATTTCTATAGTATTTTCAAATCCTTCGGGAATCTCAAATTTTACAATTCCATTATTTGAGCTTAAATAGTTAATAAGATCTTCGCCACTCATGTCAAATCTTATGCTTATATCATTGCCCATATCGTCTTTCAAAGGATTACCATTAGAATCTTTAACGACTATTTTTAAAGTATCAAGCATTCCACCTGCATCAGTAGGAATAACGTCAACTTCTTTCTTTTCTGTGAGATATCTTCCGCCTTTTGACAGACCTGAAATTGTCAAAGATGGTTTTGTTCTGTCAACATTAAACTCAACAGCAATATTATTTACTTCACTGAAGGAGTTATTTCCAGCTTTATCTTTTGAAGAAACACTTACTTTGTATTCTCCCTCTTCGGCAAAAAGTTCTTTGTTTACAGTATAAATATACTTCTTCCATTCTCCCTCTCCGCCTTCGATAGATACATTGTAATCAACTGTTTCTTTAAGAATTTCGTCATTAAGTGTAACTGTATATTCTTCAAGAGCATCAACGTTTACTTCTGTGAAAACAATATCATTATCAAAATTTTGAATGTAATATTTTTCAATTTTCTCTTTAGTTTCTTCGTCGATGCTGTATGTTGAACCGTTTCTGTTTACAGAGAAAGTTACAAGAACGTCTTCCTGTGTGCATTCTTTGATACTATCAGTTCCATTTTCATTTGAGAAAACTATTTTTGAAAATGAATTGCCTGCTTTATCGGTTATTTCACATTTTATATAGTAAATTCCGTCAAGCTCAATATTTTCAACAACATACGTTTTCCCATATTCAATATTTTTAATAGTACCAAGATCAAAGGTCTTTGTTTCGATTTTGTCTTCGCTCTTAACAACTGCAGTCAGTACAGGGTTGAAAGTTGCCAAATTAGTATCTGTAACCTTTAACACAAAACCTATATTTTCCGAACCATTGTTAGCAGAACCATCTTTTATATTTTCAATGAACAATTCAGGTTCTGTAGTATCTATGCAGAAAGTCTGTTCAGGAATATCTTTCATGGCATTTCCAGCCTTATCGGTATATTCCATATCAAACGTATAAACTGCATCTTTTGAATAGCTGATTGTTAAAACATGCTTATCACCCGATGATTTCCATTCACTAACAGCGGGAAGAGTTGATTTTTTCTCTCTGTCAGTAGCATTGATAAACAAGTTGAATCTGCTCATTTCAAAATTGTGTTCGGTGATAGTTATAGTTGCTGTTCTATATGCATCAAAATAGTTATTGCCAACAAAGTTATTATTGTCATATTCGAGTTTTAACACGGGATAAGTTTTATCAATAGTAAAAGCTTCAGGAGCAAGAGAATTACCATATTCTACGCCTGAATTTTTATTATCTGCTGTATCAACGCATGATACGTTAAACTTATAATCTCCGTCTTTATCATACTCTACATAAGCAATATGTCTTGTATCATCTCCATTTCCTGTACCCTCTGAATGCTTCCATTCTGTAAATGTGGGTATATATCCATGTGTATTAAAGATTTCAAGCTTAACTTTTTCGCTGTCAAAGTTTCTTTCTGTTACAATAATTGTAGCAACTCTGTTACGATTAAAATAAACACCGTCATTAAAGCTTACGTCACCTACATTGTTATCATATTTAACTTCAATTTCAGGAGCTGTAATATCTATCTTTATATTACATTCAGCTTCGCCAACGTTACCTGCATTGTCTTCAGCAAATACTTTGATTTTAACATCATTGCTGTTATTGAGGTCTTTATTTACAACAATCGCGTCGCTCTTGCTCCACTCTTGTTTAAGATCTCCATAAGATGGAGAATTTTTGATAAACTCGTAGAGCATACCTTTTTGAGTAAGTTCACCCATGTTATAAATCTCATATCTGATGTTATTTAATCCGGCAAAAACATTGGATTCACCAACAGCAATATCCATAACAGAAACCGATATTGTTACATCAGAATTATAAACACCTTCAAAAAGTTCAGGAGTTATTGTTATTTCAGGCTTTATTGATTCAAAAGTAGGAGTTGTATCATCAACAATAATTCCGTTTGTGCTAATATATTTAACGTTGCCTGCATAGTCAACGATTTTCATATATATTAC
>JAZRPU010000238.1:0-3591 GCA_045649365.1 Eubacteriales bacterium
TTGTCTTCCTAAGACCGCTTGGCCTCCGACTTCTTGCTACAGCGTCTGCTCTCAATGTTTCAGCTTTGGAATTAAGAGAAGCACCTGTATAATCCACAACACCTCTGATGTGAGTCCATGCATCTGTAGCGCGTTTAACCAATGATGCTTGTGTGGAAACAACAAATGTATCTCTCATGTTTTTATCTTCAAGTAAAGAAACGAGAGAATCTACTGAACTCGTGTTGTTTACTCTGAACGCGGGAATAATTGTTCCGCTCATTTTGTCAATAGCTTTTTCAAGAGTAACTGTACCGTCAGAGAATACAATTCCTTTTGATGAATCGTAAGTTACAATAGCAATTGCAGGGGAATCATTCAATAAATTGTTAAAGTCATTCATTGTCTTAACTTCTGTTACAAGAGCAGGAGCAAGTCTGATTCCTGTTTCGGGATCTCTAACGTCGGCATAATTGCCGGGAAGTGTGTATATTGTAGCCTTTGTGTGATTTTTCTTAAAGCTTAATTTAACGTAATCGACTGTAAGAGTAAGACCTCTTGCCTGCAATCCCCAATCACCAACGGAATAGGGAGTGGAAGGCTCTGTGAGAATCTGTGTTCCGTTAAGATAATAGCTTGAATACTTTGCAGAGGGATTCATCATCCATGTGTTGTAACCATTTTTAACCAAATTGCCGTATGAAGCGGTTTGAGTTACGTTCCAAGCACCCGTTGCGGTTTTAGATGCAATTTCAGTACCGTTTGAAAGAGCGGCATTATATCTCAAACAGCCTTGTGCATAAGGGAAGTCACCGTTTTGAACGCGGTACATCATAGAAGCCCATTTTGATTCGTCGGTAGGATTTGTAAGCTTAACACTTGTAAGATATTCCGCATCACCGAAAATTGAAAGATTTTCGGGAAGAAGTATTCTAACGTAAGTATCTGCACTTGATGATGCATTGAGAACGAAAGTTCCGTTTTCGTAATATGCTTTTCCACCGTTTGTTGTTTCTATAACTCTAATTTCGTTTGCTTTTTGTGCAGAGGAGAAATCGTTGTAGTAGAACACGTATTCGCTTTCAAAGGTCTTTTTCCCAATAACCCAAACTGTTAACGTTCTGTCATTGTATTTTGCTTCAAGAACGCTGATTCCAAGGGGAGCTTCAAATTCGGTTATGTTTTTTCCGTTGTATGACCATGTAATCTCACTACCCTTTATTGTAGGAGTACCATATACCATTTGAACGTCACATTCGGAAAGAATTATTTTCTGCCCCGCATTACAACCAATAGCAGGCATAGATGCTGCAATTCCGCATTTTACAACGGTATCTTCTTCGGCAGAGGTATCTCCCAAGGTTACTTTAACGTAGTCTATGTTTATCATAAGACCTTTAGCTTGGAATCCCATCGCTCCGATTGAGTAGGGGGTGTTTTCGCAAGAAACAATTTCAGCACCGTTTATATATCCCTTGCTCGTGTTTCCGTTTGCAAGAACTGAAATTATATTATAATTTCCCGCTGTTTTGTGAGCCCATTGTGTTGATGCAAGAGTGTTTGATGTGCTGTTGTTGTCGGAAATCACAACTCCGCCGCTTAATGATGCATTGTATTTACTGCTCATTTGCAAATATGGAGTAGTTCCGTTTTGAGCACGGAAAACTACGGAAGACCAACAATTGTTATTTGCGGGATTTGATTCCTTGATTCTTGCTTCAATTCTTATATCTCCAAAGTCATCAAGCCAAACAGGGAGGAGGATTCTTCCGTAGTTGCTTTCTGCCCCCGATGCATTTACTACATAAGTTCCTGAAGCTGAATCATGATATATGCTTGTGCTACCGGTCTTTTCAACAATTCTTATGTCAGATGGAGCAATTGAAAAATCGTTGTAATAAAGAACGTGTTCGCCAACTTGTAAGGATTTTGTGACGATATAAACGTTTTTGGTAATACCGTTTGCTGTAGCTGTAAGCGTTGTTATTCCTGATGTGGAAGGAATAAATTCAGTTATAACGTTACCATTCTTTTTCCAAACGATTTCATTTCCCTTTGTGTAAAGTGCATCGGCTGAAAGCTGAACGTCACATTTTGTAAGGTCAATAATATCTCCGATTTCTGCACGTATTGCAGGTTTGGTAAAAGGCACGCGTTGGCTCTTATCCTCGGTTTCGTTTCCGTCAATAGTAATTTTAACGTATTGGCTTGTAAATCTGAGTCCGCGGATTTCATAACCAACCCCGCCCGATTCGTAAGGCGTTTTGTTGAAAGTAACTATGTCCGCACCATTGATTGCTACTGTTGATGTGGTACCCTTTGCACTAACGGAAAGGTCAAAATAGTAGTATGTATCAACGTTTTCAACGGAGCCTTTTGTTGTGTAATACCAACCATTGTCGGGTGTGCGTTCAATTATTTCAATTCCGTTTTCTGAAGATATAGCAGACTGAACGCGGCTTTGCATATAAGGATAGTTATCGTTCTGCACTCTGTAAATAATTGAGCCCCATCTTGAAGAATTTACCGTGCTTGTCAAACGAACGCTGGATGAAATTTTCATATCGCCGAAATCTTCAAGGAATTCAGGGAAAAGAACTCTTACAACGTTTTCTGCACCTTGAGATGCATCCATGTAAAGAACACCGCCTGATGTTCCCCAGAATGAGCCGCTTGTTTTTTCAATTGTTCTGATTCCTTCTGCAGAATCAAAATCATTGAAATACAAAACGTATTCTGTGTCTGTGGGATTTTTGGCAACAACGTAAATGTTTTTGGTTTTGTTACCGCTTTTTGCAACAAGTGTATATGTACCCGCCGCGGAAGGCTTAAAGGATGAAACAGCGTTTCCGTTGTTTGTCCACGAAATACCACTTGTCACTACCGTGGTGTCTGCTGTAAATTGAACACCGCATTTTGTAAGGTCAATAGTTTCCCCTACGTCACAGCAGATAGCAGGCTTTGAGAATTTGACGTTGCAAAAAACGTTTGCCGCTTTTGCCACGGAATCTGACGGAAATACGCCTGATGCCGCAGAAAAAAGAAACAAAAATACCAACGCCAAAGAAAGCAATGATTTTGAAAAATTCTTTTTCATGTTTTGTCACTCCTTCTTAAATATTATGATATTACAATTATATCATTTTTTGCCCGATTGTCAATAAAAATCTCTTTAACTAATAAATATAAAAGAAATAAGGCTGTGTCAGGAAAAACTATCTTCCCGAAACAGCCTTATTTCTTGTTACGCTTGAAATTTATAATCAAAATAATGTTTAAATAATTGATTGGCTTTAATTGATTGGTTTTGAATTAGAATTATGTTAATTTGTTTTGAAATTATGAGCAGCAGTAGATGTAACCTCTTGAAATTAATGTGGAGTTTACATAATCGCAATCCTCACACGTTTTGACTTCGTATGTTTCTTCAAGACATCTGGGAGCGGTGGTATTAACTTTATGTGTTATTTGAGTTGTGATTGTTGAAACGAGGTCATGACCAAAAATTGTGCACAAAATGCCTCTTGATTCCGCGGAAGGTTTTCCTAAAAGGTGGTTTTCAATTTTAGCTTTAAGCTCTTCGGAAATTCCTTCTTCGTGAATAAATTCAAC
>JAZRPU010000239.1:0-1881 GCA_045649365.1 Eubacteriales bacterium
GAAAATTGTAGCGTTATCAGGCCCTACTCATGCAGAAGAGGTTGTCAAGGATTTTCCCACAACTATAGTGTCTGCAAGCAAAGATATGAAAGCTGCAGAATTTGTTCAGAAGGTGTTCAATACCGATTGTATGAGGGTTTACACTAATGATGATATATTAGGCGTTGAGCTTTGCGGAGCAATGAAAAATATTATTGCTTTAGCATGTGGTATCGCATCAGGACTCGGCTGTGGAGATAATGCCAAAGCTGCTCTCATTACTCGTGGAATTGCTGAAATATCTCGTTTGGGTACAGCAATGGGACATAGAGAACAAACCTTTGGTGGATTAGCGGGAATTGGCGATTTGATTGTTACCGCTACGAGTATGAATAGCCGAAATCTTCGTTGCGGAATGCTTTTAGGAAAAGGAGTCCCCGTGGAAGAAGCTACCAAACAAGTGGGAATGGTAGTTGAGGGCTTGAATGCATTACCCGCCGCTTTGAAGCTTTGCGAAAAATATAACGTGGAAATGCCTATTGTAGAAGCGGTTAATGCGGTTGTGTCGGGAAAAGTTAATGCTTCCGATGTGATAAGTAAGCTTATGTCACGGGAATTGAAATCCGAGCTTGGAGCTTCTGCTTTTAACGAAGAATAAATTTGAGTAACCCGTAATAAAAACCATTTCACAAAAAATACTTGCGGGGAAAAGCATTATGTTTGAAGAGATATTTGTAAGGAAAACCTTCAATACAGAAAAAGCGTTATGTTTTGGATTCGAGAGAAAAGGAAAAGAGTATATTTTCAAAACAGATATTTTAGATAATTCTTTTCTGCTTCAAATAAACGTTTCCTCTGATGGTGCTGTAGATACGAAATTGATTGAAAAATCCATTGATGAAGAATATACCTTATATAAAACCGAGGCGGTGGGCGCATTTGTAGGGGCAGTGAGAGAAGCTGTAAAAAACGTTCTTATTAACGTATCTGATGAATGCTTTGACGTAGATATATTCAAATCAGCGCAAACAAAGGAAATAATCCGTTACGTTCGTGAAAAGTATGGTGATGAATTGGAGTTCCTTTGGAAAAAATCTCCCGATAACGCTATATGGCGTCGAAAGGATACAGTGAAGTGGTACGGAGCACTTCTGACGATTCCCAAAAGTAAGCTTGGAATTTCTTCAGAGGAAAAAGCGGAGATTCTCAATTTGCATGTTCGACCTGAAAACATGGAAGAGCTATTGCTAAAGGACAACTATTATCCTGGGTGGCACATGAACAAAAAGCGGTGGTACACGGTTATTTTGGATAACTCTTTGCCAACAGAAGAAATTTGCAAGGGAATAGATGAAAGCTATATTCTTGCAAAAAAATAGCATTTTGAAATAATAGAACAAAGAGGGTTGACAGAGAAAATGCCAACCCTCAATTTAATATGAAATATTATTAATTATTTCTGCCCCCAAAAGAGCTTCCTTTGATACGATTAAATATCCATTATATATGCAAGCAAAAGATTTATTGTGGCTTCAAGTCCGTCAACATGCGTTCTTTCCACTCCATGACTGCAATAAACCGCCATACCAAAAGTTCCGTGCTTCAAATTGTTTCCCGCTTTGAGCGATGCATTGGCGTCGGTGCTGTAGTGATTGAAAACGTCTACAACGTAGTTGCATTCTGCCTTTTTTGCAAGATTTATAAGCCTGCTTGTAAGCTCGTAATCGTATGGTGCGGCAGAATCTTTGGCGCAAATGCTTACAGAACGTTCGTTCCCGTCATGTTCGGGGCCTATAAGACCTATATCCACGGAGATAAATTCAGAAACGTCATCAAAAACGTATGTTCCGCCAAGTCCTATTTCTTCGTAAAAGGGGAAAGCAAAAACTGTTTTGTATTTAG
>JAZRPU010000240.1:0-3807 GCA_045649365.1 Eubacteriales bacterium
AGCTATGACGGTTATGTGAGAGAAAAGCATATAAAGGCGTTATTAAACTCAAAAATGCCTCATTGGGCAATTCCCTACGTTATTAAAATTTGCGATGAATACGTTGTAGAAATTCTTGAAACTATTTACAACAAGCTTAAAATGGCGGATTGTGAAATGTATAAAAAAACGTGCGAAGCAAATTTGGACTATTTCAAGTTGGGGCATTACCGAATGATAAGCTATTGGAACGAGTTTTACAGATGCGAATATTATTTGTATCGGGATTATATAGGCAAAAAGCTTTATGACGAATGCTTTGGATATAGAAAAACAGGTCAGAAAACTATAGATTACAAAGAAAGGAATTAAAATCATGAAAAAAATAATCATTAATGAAAACCAAAAGGGCTTTCTTTTTAAAAACGGAAAATATACAGAATTACTCTCTGCAGGAAAATACTATCTTTTTTCGGGAAGAGAAATAGAGATTTCAAACATACATAATCGTCTTTCACCCATGAGATGTTCTCTTGAAACTCTTCTTGCCGATAAAAACGTTTTAAGTCAAGTGGAGGTAGTAGAGGTGGAAGATGAACAGCTTGCGCTTCACTATGTAAACGGAAAGTTTTACTCTGTGCTTCCCTCTGGAAAATATGCTTTTTGGACGGTAACAGATAAGCATGAATTTAAAATCATCTCCATCGCCAATCCCACAGTGGATGAAACTGTACCGAAATACATTTTCTCTAAAATCCCCGATATATACTACAAAAAAATTGAGGTTTTGGAATATCAAAAAGCAAGGCTGTTTTTCAATCAGAAGCTTCAGCGTATTCTTGATACGGGAACGTATTATTTCTGGAGAACTTCTGTTGAAGTTGACGTTGACTTCGTTGATACCCGTTTGACTCAAATGAACGTAACGGGTCAGGAAATTCTCACAGCAGATAAGGTTTCTTTGCAAATTAATTTTGTTTGCAACTATAAGGTATGTGATTGTGTGAGAATTTTAAGTGAAATTGATAATTTTGAGGAACAGCTTCATGTAGTAGCCCAACTTGCTTTGAGGGAATACGTGGGAAAACATAAGCTGGATGAAATTCTTGAAAATAAACAGCAAATGTCTGAATTTATTTCTCAAAAGCTGAAATCAAAGGAACACGAGCTGTTTGTGGAAATTTCTGACGTAGGCGTTAAGGATATTATTTTGCCCGGAGAGATTCGAGAAATAATGAATACAGTTCTTGTGGCTGAAAAGCGCGCTCAAGCAAACGTTATTACCCGTCGTGAAGAAGTTGCTTCAACTCGTTCTTTGCTCAATACCGCAAAGCTGATGGATGAAAATAAAACCCTTTACAAGCTCAAAGAATTGGAGTATGTGGAACGTATTTGCGAGAATGTGGGAAACATTTCTTTGGGCGGAAACGGAAACGTTCTTGAAAGGCTTACTGAATTGTTTAGCGTGAACAATAACTGATATGTGTTCAGTCGGGAGAAGGATTAAACGCTCCTGACTGTTTATTTTAAGGAGAAAATCATGATAGAAATAAAAGGAAAATTCAATACTGCCAAATGCTATGCTTCAACTATTGAAGATGAAGCCCGAATGCAAATAGAAACAGTTTGTAACGAAGAAGCTTTTGCTTCTTCAAAAATAAGAATAATGCCCGACGTTCACGCGGGCAAAGGGTGTACAATAGGTACAACAATGACTGTTACCGATAAAATCGTACCCGCTATGGTTGGTGTTGATATTGGTTGTGGAATGTACACCGTATATCTTGGAAAGGTTGACCTTGACTTTGTGAGTATAGACGAGGCGGCTCATTTTATTCCCAGCGGAAAAAACGTTTGGGAGGGGAGAATGGAAAGATTTGATTTAACAAAGCTTTCTTGCTACAGAAATCTCAAGGACTCAAGAAGACTTGAAAGAAGCCTTGGAACGCTCGGCGGCGGAAACCACTTTATAGAAATAGACGTTGATGATGATGGCGGAAAATATCTCGTTATACATTCGGGAAGCCGTAATCTTGGAAAACAAGTTGCAGAATATTATCAAAAGCTTGCTTTTGAGCTTAACGTTGGCAAGGAAGAATATTTTGCAATGCGGGATGAAATAATCAGAACATATAAGGAGCAAGGAAGAAAAGCTGAAATTGAATCTGCTCTCAAAAAATTGAAAGCTGATTTTTCTGCAAAAGCGCCAACGCTTCCTTATGACCTTTGTTTTCTTTACGGAGAGTTTATGAACGAGTATTTGCATGACGTGGATATCTGTCAGAAATTCGCTGAAAGAAACCGCGAAAAAATGGCAGAAATCATTCTTGATAAATGCGGTCTTGCCTGTGTAGATGCCTTTCAGACAATTCATAATTACGTTGACGTAAAGGAAATGATTGTCCGCAAGGGTGCGGTATCGGCAAAGGCGGGGGAAAGACTTCTCATACCCATAAACATGCGCGACGGAGCTCTTATTTGTACAGGGAAGGGGAATGAGGATTGGAACTGCTCTGCTCCGCACGGGGCAGGGAGAATTATGTCCCGTTCTACTGCCTTTGAACGTCTTACTATGGCGGAGTATGAGAGGGAAATGACGGGAATTTATTCCTCTTGTGTTGTACCCTCAACTTTGGACGAATCTCCCATGGCATATAAGAGCATGGAAGAAATTGTGGAAAATATCGTTCCTACCGCAGATATTATTTGCAGAATTAAACCTGTTTATAATTTCAAGGCTTCAAGTTAATGCTTTGCAAAGCAGAAATATCAACGTTTTTTCTTTTGGCGGTTGGTCATTGACGGAGAAGGTTTTCTGTGGTATAATAAAGCAAAATTAACGGAGTGAAAATATGGTTAGAGAATTAATGCACGACCCGATTTTCCTTGCTGGAAAGTCGGAGAATGCAAGCAAAGATGATATTCAAATAGCAAAGGATTTGCTTGAAACGCTGACAGCTCATAAAGAAAACTGTGTGGGCATGGCGGCAAACATGATTGGCTTTCGTAAACGTATTATTGCATTTTTAGACGAAAGCGGGAAACAGAGCGAATATACCCTTATGTTTAACCCTGAAATTATAAAAAAAGAAGGAGCATATAACACTGAAGAAGGTTGTCTTTCGCTCTGGGGCGGTGCGAGAAAATGCAAACGATATAAAACAATTAAGGTTAAATATCAGACAATGGACTTTCAGACGAGAATTAAAACCTATACCGACTGGACTGCTCAAATCATTCAGCATGAGGTAGACCATTGCGATGGAATTTTGATATAGGCGGAGAAAAGCCCCAAACGTATTAGCCTATATATTCTGAAAAATTGACACTTTATACCTTTAATTATTTGAAAAACAGAAATAAAAAGCGGAAAAAACATCAAAGACTTGCAAATAATAAAAAACAATGGTATAATAAATTAAGATAGTTATATGATTGAAAGTCAATATGTGGAATTTTTAAAATACTATTGTTGACAGAATGGAGTGTTTTATGTCCGATAAAATCAAAATTGGAGTGTTGGGCGCGGGAACGTGGGGAATTGCTCTTGCCCGAATGCTGTGTAATGCGGGACATCGTGTAACGGTCTGGTCTGCTATTGAGAAAGAAATTGACGGACTTTTGTCTACTAATCAACATCCCAATCTTCCCGAGGTAAAGCTCCCAAAAGAGATAGAATATACAAAAGATATAAAAACTGTTTGCGAGGGAAAGGAAATACTTCTTTTTGCTGTCCCTTCGCCTTTTGTAAGAGCTACCGCAAGAAAAGCCTGTCCTTATATATCAGATGGACAAATAATTGTTGATGTGGCAAAGGGAATCGAAGAA
>JAZRPU010000241.1:0-3129 GCA_045649365.1 Eubacteriales bacterium
ATTGGACTCACCTCCTTTTTACAAATTTTAAAAAGCTGTTTTATTTTTAAAAATTTTCGTATCTATATATATAATGTTTTGAACATACCAAAAGGTTACATTTTTTGAATTTTTTCTCAAAAATCGACCTTTTGTATTTAAGAAACGTTATAAGTTATTTTAAGGCAAAGCAAAAGTGAAAAAAAGCAAGAATGTCTGTGTTGGAATATCCTTTCATTAAATATTTTATAAATTTTCTTTTCTTACTTCTTTATAAGCTTTTACTTACTGAAAAAATCTTCCACTACGTCATCAAGATGAATTGTAGAAAGTTGAACACGATTGCAAAGGGAAACGAGCTCTTTAAGAGAATTTCTGTCTGTTGTAATATCATGAACAGAAGCAATTATAGCGGCAGTGCCATCGTTTTCACCATTAGCATAAGCAACAATTCCGTATGATGTTCGAGAGCTTTGACCCAAACAGTAGATTTCTTTTACTATTTCGTATGTAACGTTTATCATGTCGTTTGAAACACCTCCCCAAAACGTTTAGAAATTCGGTTTAAAAATATGCTTGGATCTTTTTGCATACTTAAAAGCAAAATCTCTGTAAGAGCAGATGCACAAATAGTTTCGCCTGTTTCAAGGTCAGAATAAGAGCTTTCTCCCATTTGAAGTAATTCCCCCATTTTCCTTTGTGTAATGCCTAAATAATCTCTTGTTTCAATGGCGAGATATCGAATCTCCTCTCCTAAAATTTTTTCAAATTCCTGTCGCATATAGTACCCATCCAACACAGACGAAAGAAAATTTTATTCTTTTGAGTTATCGGTTGGAATCGGGCACACCCTTGTTTCGACATGAATATACAAAAAAAACAAAAAATCTCACATTCTTAAAAGATTTTAAAATATCCCGATGAATCTCAAGTCGGATAATTTATGAAACCTACCGACTTTTTCGTTAGTTTGAAGAATCACAAAAGATTCAAGGATTTATAGTCAATAATTGGTCAGTTAATTCATTTCGGCTCCTACAGAACAAATTGTTTTATGATATATTTCGCAGAACGCCGCGTTAACAAAAAATTCATATTCATCGATGAAACTCATCTTAAATTATTTATTGCTTATATATATAATTGTCGCGAGATATCAGTTTATTTCACCCTATTTTGAAAATTTTTTCTTTTCGACTTTTTGAACAAATTCCGACTTTGTTTTTTGTGCAAAATCACGTTGTTTTATGCGTTTTTAAAAAATTTGCTTGTCGCGAAATTTCAAAACATTTCACACAAATTTCGATTTTTATTGTAAATTTTTTCGAGGTAAAAGTTTTTATTTTGTTGATTGAATAATTTCGTATAAAGTATTAAACTATATATAACAAAACAAAAGCGGAATTTGATTTATAAGTTTATTACAAAGTCAAGGAGAATGTAATGTTATTTCTTGCGCTTGATATTGAAGAAACACCCAAAAGCAAAAAATCAAAAAAAAACAAAAAAATCGAAAAAAACAAATAGTTCAAAACCGAAATACACAATTAGAAAATTAAAGGTCGAACAAAAATTCAAAATTAGCGATATTAAAAAGACAAAAAATATATTTGATTTTTTCAAAAAGAAGCGAGAGAAAAAATTAATAAAGAGAAGCAAAGATATAGAAACCTTTTTCTTAAAATATTACTCCGAGTTGGTAAGATTCTGTAATTCATGTAATTGCTCTCCACATGAATCAGAAGAAATTGTTCAAGACGCGTTTGCTCTTCTAATAACCAAATACAAAGAATCGAAGAAGCACAGCGTTCGCGCATGGCTATACCAAACTGTATATTGGTCTATGCAAAACTATAAAAAGAAGGAAAAAAACAGAGAAAGAATTTTTATATCGGTTAGTTACAGTGACGTTAAGGAATCAGAATATTATTATACGTTTACATACGCGGATGATTTATTAACATTAATAAAAAAGTCGCTTACGGAAGATGAATTTGAATTTTTCCTCAAATATATTCTCAAATCTACAGACATGGATAATTCGGAAGAAAAGGATTCAAACGATGATCCTTCCGCGGCAAACAAAATAAGAATTAAAAAATGTCGATTAAAGAAAAAAATACATCAAATTTTAGTTGACAACGACGTTATAAGTTAATCTTGAAGGTAAAAATATGGATAAAAAGATAAACTTCAATAATTTAGAATTGTTTTCCGATAGAGAAATTGCAGATTTTTTATATCAAAAAATAGAAGAAGAGTTTCAAAAAGATGAAAAAGACATTGACTGCGACTTCCTTAACGAATGTTCTCTTTTGCTTTATCAAATTCAAGGGAAAGAAAATATTTGCGAAAGCGAAGAAAAGCTGAAAGAGATATGGAATAAGATTATTTCAAAATATCAAAGCAGTAAAACGAACTCTTCCGAAAGAAATTTTCCGCGAAAAAGAATCAGCTTTAAAAAGCTTTTTATAATCGCCGCGGCAATTATGTTATTATCAACTGTGGCAGTATCAACTGTAGTTGCAGACACACCGTTTCATTTTGTGAATATGTTGTTTTTGGAAAAACATATTGATGATATTTCCGAGGGAGAAACAATTTCAAAAGGAAATATTACCGTTACAAGAGCAGACCGCACAACTAAATATGAAACGCTGGAAGAGCTTCTTAAAGAGGAAGAAATTTCCGGAATATATTTTTCTGAAAGCTTAGATATAAGTAATTTATCCATTTCCGAACATGAAGGAAAGCTTAACTTAAGAATAACTCCAACGGAACAAGATGTATGTTTTGCTATAGATATCACTCAAAAAGACAAATATGGTTTACAGTATGAAGTTCCCACGTATACTAAAACAACAACGGAAAACGGAATTGACGTTTGGGAATATGATAAAGGTGAAAACGAGGTACAAACGGGCAGATATCAATTAATGTTTAAAATAAACGATTGGTATTATTGTTTCTATACATCTTCCCCCGAAAAAGGATATGAATTAATTGACACATTTAAGGAGATAACACCATGAAAAAAATAATCAGCATTTTACTTTGCGCAGTTCTTCTCTGCTCTCTTTCTTTCTCAACAGTTTCCGCTGATAGCAAAACAGATAACAACGAAGACGTTGTTGTTGAATTCATTTACGA
>JAZRPU010000242.1:0-2128 GCA_045649365.1 Eubacteriales bacterium
CCCAAAAATTATGCAAAAAATGGAAATGATGAGAAAAATAAGTTTCTGAGAAACCGAAGTTTCCCCAAGGATGTGTGTCAAAGAAAAATTGTGGTCAACTCACCCGATATGCTTACCAACTTGCCACGAACAGAAATCAAAGTTCCAAACCCCACTTACAGCGTTATTGCCATAGGCAGACGAACACTCATTTATTGTAGTAGCTTCGGAAATGAAGAGTAGAGAGAGGTTATATATCGCTATTGAAACTTTTAAGGGGGAGTTTTTATGATAATTCTAAACTTTTAGGGGGGAGTTTTTATGATAGTCCGAAACTTTTTCAGGGGAGTTTGTGAGGAGTGTAGCAGTTTTTGCTTTAAAATACAGAAATATTTGCTTTTATATATGATATAAGATAATCCTGAAGTGGAGTTAATTCAATATAGGCATTGTCAAAGGATTCAAAATCATATCGTTCTGTTTGAGTGGCGAATTCAGTTACGTCTTCAATTTCAAAAGATTCGAGATTATTGAGGTCGATATTGTTAGTGGTAACAAATGATGAAAAAAGCTTTCTTTGTTCTTCTGCATCTACAGTCATAAGACATTGATCAACATGCGGAGCTAATAAGCGGGATGAATTAACGAAAAATTGGCATAACCCACCATTTTGAATTTCCATATCAAAAATACTTAATATGAATACTGTTCTTCGTTCGGGCGAAATTTTAGATAAAGCAATTTCATCATTGGGGTATTGTTCAACAAGGTCAAGGGTTTGCATATAAACTTTTTCATAAAGTGCGTTGTCGGAAAGCTTCAGTAAATCTGCTCCGTGGATTTCTTTAGGAGTTGAGCTGCAAGAGACTGAAAATAATGTAGAAGCACACAAAAATATAGCACCAATTTTTTTGAGAAGTGAAAACGATTTCTTCAATGAACACACCGCCTTTGTTTTGTTATAAAATTTATATAAAACAATTGACAACTTGCCTTTGAAACAGCAAATTGTCAACCTTTTGTGGTGGAGGTGAGGGGAATCGAACCCCTGTCCGAAAACCGATTCACGAGAATTTCTACGAGCGTAGTCGGTTATTTAGATTCCCTCGGATGACGACAGCCGACAGCCTTCATCTTTGGTAGCTTCATAAATTCATGCTAAAACCTCAAAGCTTTGGTTAAAGCACGTTCACTGCTAAGTGATGCCTAAACCGAAGCCGCAGTACTCAACGGTTAGACAGCTGCTTAATTAAGCAGCAAGAGCAACTTTATTGTTGTCGTTTATTTTTAAGTTTTACACGTTTTAAAGAAGGCGTGCGCTTCTGCTCGCTTATCCCGCTTCACAATCCCCGTCGAAACCTTTACACCCCCATGGATTAAAACTTCGAATGAAGCTACGTTTATTATATCACTTTTTTTGTTTTTGTCAACATTAATATTCCGTTTCATTTTTTTTACATCTTTTTTTATCGCTCGGTGGAGCAAAGTGGTGAATTTCCTCGAATATATGCGTAATAGCAAAGACTCGAAAGCGTGTTGCTCCGAGCCTTTTTTGCTTTTAATTCAATTTACCCAACGCTTCGATGCAATCATCACAAACGAGCTTTTGTTTATACATAGAAAGTCCGTTTACAGCACCGCAAAATGTACAACCTGGGTTATATTTTTTTAGAATGATACAATTGTCATCTGTGAAGATTTCAACAGGGTCTTTAACGTTGAGATTGAAAGCTTTTCTCAATTCCTTTGGGATGACCAATCTGCCCATTTCGTCAATATCTCTTACCATTGCTGTGGATTTCATATATATCTTCCTTTCTACGAAAAAAAGTTTCATGCAACAGTATTTACCATAGACAATATACAATATTTTTCGCTAAAAGTCAATAGAAAAACAGAAAAAAATGATAATTTTGACATAAAATGGTGAAAATGTCAACAATGGAGATTGATGTGATGAGCTATCTCGAGTAACTGAAAAAAGTTGATAAAAAAGATTTAAACGTTGATAACCAAGGCTTAAACGTTGAAAAACTTAAACGTTAAATCTGAAAAGCATAACGTCGCCATCTTTAACAACGTATTCTTTACCTTCACTGCGAAGAAGACCTGCGTCCTTAACTGCTGCCATTGAACCAAGCTTTGTGAG
>JAZRPU010000243.1:0-3031 GCA_045649365.1 Eubacteriales bacterium
GGGATAAGAGACACCCTTTTCAGAAAGTCCAACTGATTCCAAAGGCGCTCTTGCTAGCTTTACTGCATCATTCTTTTGAATTCCTTTAAAGTGAACAGGAGAATAATAAATATTTTTCAAGCAAGTCATGTGGGGAAACAAATTGAAATGTTGGAATATCATTCCCGTTTTAAGACAAATTTTTCTGCATACGCTCTCCGGAGCATATTCTACTTTTCCGTTTGCATTCATAATACAAAGGGCTTCACCGCAAATTGAGATTTCACCCTTTTCAATTTTTTCAAGGCGGTTGATACATCTGAGCAACGTACTTTTGCCCGAGCCTGAAGGCCCGATTATAGCAACGGTTTCTCCCTCTTTAACAGTAAGGTCAACGCCCTTTACCGCATGAAAATCCCCATAGGATTTATGTATGTTTTTCATTGACAAAACTACAGGAGATTCAATATCTGAAAAAGTCTTTTTTGAAATGTTATCCACGTTTTTTTCCTCCCGCTTCTTCAGATTTTGAAAAATGTTTTTCAAGACGCTTGAAAATCAAGGTCAAAATAAATGTCATACCAAGGTATATCACTGCTGCAATTGCGTATGCCAGAAGATTCTGATCTCTGTTAACTGCTCCTTTAGCAGCTTTCATAAGCTCACCTACACCAATTACATACACCAACGAAGTATCCTTTACAAGAGTTATAGTTTCGTTAGCAACAGAAGGCAAAACTCTCTTTACCGTTTGTGGAATTATTATTCCAAACATCGTTCTTACCTTGGAAATTCCCAAAGAACGTGCAGCCTCATGCTGTCCTTTATCGATACTCTCGATACCGCCTCTATATATTTCTGCAAAATATGCCGCATAATTAAGAACATACGTAAGAACTGCCGTGGGCATAGCATCAAGAACATATTTATACATAAACTCCTTCATATCGGGTGATAGCTGATTAAGAGTATCACGGAAAACTATAGGAAGGAAGAAATAGAAAAAGAAAAGCTGGAGCATCAACGGTGTTCCTCTGAACACAAGGACATACAATCTGCATATCCATTTTAAAGGTGGGAATTTACTTATACTTCCCAAGGCAAGTGGCAACCCCAGCGGAATAGATAAAACGATAGTAAGACAAAAGATTTTTACGGAAACCTTAAGACCTTCCACTAAAGCAGGAAGGATTTTTAAGAAATACTCCCACGTTTCTGCCATTATATTTTCTCCTTTTTACTTAATCAAAAGAATGTCGAATCATTATTCGGTACTCTTTTCATTAAATAAAGTTTTATTTGTGTTTAACAGGGCGGAGAACTCTCCGCCCCGTATAACTTATATCAAATTAGCCTACAAAATTACTTATCGTAGCCTTCGTTGATAACGATGTTTTTGCCAAACCAGTTGTTGCTGATTTCAGTAGCTTTACCGTTTTCGATAAGAGTTGCAATAGCTTCGTTGATTTTTGCGGAAACGCCTGTATCTTCTTTACGGCATCCGATTGCATAGAAGTCATCGCCAAAGTTGTATTCGCAGAGAATAAGCTTCTGTTCTCTCTTGGAGTTTTTGTATTCACCAAGAACTTCGTCAACTACGATACAGTCAATTCTGCCTGCTTCCATATCAAGAATAGCTTCGTCGTAAGTAGGATATTCTGTAATGCTGTCTTGATTTGCATCATAATATTCTTTGTTTGCTTTTACAGAATCAAGAGCTGCAGAACCTGCCTGTGTACCAACCTTATATTTTGCAAGGTCTTCGATGGAAGCGATTTTAACATCGTCTTTAAGAGTCATAATAACAATTCTGTTATTAAGATATTTGTTTGTAAGGGACATGCTTTCCTGTCTTTCAGTAGTTGCGGACATTCCGTTCCAGATACAGTCGATTTTCTTGGAAGAGAGTTCCATTTCTTTGGAATTCCAGTCGATAGGCTTGAACTCTACTGTAACACCGAGAACTTCACCAACTGCTTTTGCAAGGTCGATATCAAAACCAACCAAGTTGTTTGCTTCGTCCCTGAAGCCCATTGGTGCAAAAGTGTCATCAAGTCCTACAACGATTTTTCCGTTGTTCTTAATGTAATCCCAACCAGCATATACAGTTTCGTCTGTAGATACATCTGTGGATGCATCTGTAGATGCGTCTGTGGATGCTGTTTCTCCTGTGGACACTGCGGATTCCGTTGAAGCATTGGATGCTTCGGAATTTGTTGATGCTGCGCTGGATTCGTCTGATGTGCCACATGCTGCAAAGCTGAAAACGCACATCATAACTGCCAAAAGTAATGCTAATGTCTTTTTCATTTTTTCCTCCGAAAAAAGTTTAATAATTTAGTTCGCTAAAGTGCTTCTATATACTATCATATATTTTGCATTTTGTCAAGTATAAAAAGTAAATTTATTTGAATATAATAAATGAACACGGAAAAAATGCTCTCTGTAGATAGAAAAGACTACATATTCCGCTTACAAGCTGCAAAAAAATCAAAAAGCTTATTCTAAAAATACAAAGCCTTTGATTAGCTTATTATATAAAAAAATCCTTGCAAAGAAAGCTCTGCAAGGAAATATATTATACGTCGAAGCTTTTGCCACAGCAAACATAATTAAGCTTTTCGCCTAAAATTCCTTTCATAGAGCCATATTGCTCTATACCTGTGCAATGACATGTGTAATATACAATATCAAAGGAATCAAGCTTTTGTGCAACGTATTTAAGTTTTTCCGAAGAATAATCAAGGGAAACCAAATGAAACCCGCCTATAAAAACGTCGGGCTTTAGTTGTGAAGCGATATTCAAAACACCTCTGTGTGAACAACCGCTTATAAGCACCCTTTTTCCGTTTTCTTCCAAAAGAAGATATTGCTCGTGAAGGAAATCGTCCTCCACCTTTTCGTTGTCAACTTCCTTCCCCAAACCGTTTCCATAGTTGTCTTCGGAAAGTGTAATTGTTTCAGCGGAAATCAATTTTGCAAAGGGAAAAACTTCCTTTGTCCCCTCTGTAAAAACAAGACGTGGATGATTTTTCAGTTTTTCGTTCAAGCC
>JAZRPU010000244.1:0-3303 GCA_045649365.1 Eubacteriales bacterium
TTTCACATCAATTTTAGGAAGTGATACAACTTTTTTCCCAACAGGTAATGATGAATCAATAACATTAATTTTATCCCAAAGAAGTGGATGATGGGTAATAATTAAATTTGCACCTTCATCTTTTGCAAAATCAATAACAGATGAAGTAATATCAAGAGCAAGAACAATCTTTTTTATTTCTGCATTTCTATCAATGCAAATATCAATTCCATCACAATCCCAAACTTCAGAATCGCTTTTAGGAATAATTTCTTCAAGATACTGATATACTTCTTTAAAAGCAACCATAAATTCACCGTTTATAAGCTTGAAAGTATTTTTTGTGCAATTCTATCAGCGGTAAGTCCGTGTTTTTCAAGCACTTCTAAAGCTTTTCCGCTTTCTCCAAACACATCATTAATGCCAATCTTTGTCACAAAACAAGGGCTTTCCGCAACAATAACCTCTGAAACCGCATCACCCAATCCACCAATAGTTGAATGTTCTTCAACGGTGTATATTTTCTTTTTAGAGGAAGAATATTTTACAATTGCTTCTCTGTCAATTGGTTTAATAGTGTGAACGTTAACAACAGAAGCTTCAATTCCTTGCTGGCTTAAAATTTCTGCTGCTTGCAAGCTTTCAGTGACCATCATTCCAGATGCAAAAATAGTTGTATCTTTTCCTTCTCTCAAAATAGATGCTTTTCCAAATTCAAACTTATAATCATCCTTGTTAAACAATACAGGTGTCGCAAGTCTTGCTAATCTGAGATATACAGGTCCATCATAATTCATTATAGCTTCAACAGCCGCATAAGCTTCAACGGCATCGGCAGGAACAATAACCGTCATTCCTGGAATTGAACGCATCAATGCGATATCTTCAATGCATTGATGTGTTGCGCCATCTTCTCCAACAGAAACACCAGCGTGAGAAGCACAAATTTTAACATTAAGTCTGGGATATGCTATAGAGTTTCTGATTTGTTCAAAAGCTCTTCCCGTTGCAAACATTGCAAATGAAGAAATAAAAACAGGAACTCCCGTTGAAGCAATACCAGCTGCAACAGATGCCATATTTCCTTCGGCAATTCCACAGTTAGCAAATCTTTCAGGAAAAGCCTTGCCAAAAACAGCAGTCTGTGTTGAAGAAGATAAATCTGCATCCATTACATAAAAATTATATTTATTTCCTAAATCCTTTAAAGCATTACCATAAGCGGTTCTTGTTGCAATTTTTTCCATATTCGTAATCCTTTCACAAATCCATAATTTGTATTAATCAGCAAGTTTTTCAAGCAGTTCTTTAAGTTCTGAAACCGCTTTTTCATATTCTTCGTTTTTAGGAGCTTTTCCATGCCAACCTGCTTGATTTTCCATAAAGGAAACGCCTTTTCCTTTAATGGTTTTGCAAATAATAACAGAGGGCTGATTAACAGTTTCTGAATTGGAAATAGCTTTTTCAAGCTCTTTGAATGAGTGACCGTTTATTGTTTGAACATGCCATCCAAATGCAGCGAATTTTTCTTCAAAATTTCCTGGATTCATAACTTTTTTTACTTCTCCGTCGATTTGAAGCTTATTAAAATCGACAAATAGTGTGAGTTTGGAAAGTTTATAATGAGATGCAAACATAGCAGCTTCCCAAATTTGACCTTCCTGTGATTCTCCGTCACCAACAAGAGCATAAGTTCTGAAGCCTAATTTTTCTCTTTTTTCTCTTAATGCAATTCCACATGCTGCAGAAAAACCTTGTCCCAATGAACCTGTTGACATATCAACGCCAGGAATTGAATTCATGCAAGGATGTCCCTGAAGCATACCGCCAAGTTTTCTTAAATCTTTAAGTTCAGCAGTATCAAAAAATCCTCTTAAAGCAAGAACTGAATAGAGAGCGGGACAAGCATGTCCTTTTGAAAGAACAAATCTATCTCTGTTTTTCATCTTAGGATCTTGTGGGTTAATGTTGAGCTTTTCAAAGTATAAATAGGTCAAAATATCCATTGCGGAAAGCGATCCACCTGGATGACCCGATTGAGCGCAATAAATGCCTTCAAGGGCAAGCAATTTTGCGTTTAATGAAATCTTTTTGAGTTCAGATAACCTTTTGTTTGTCATAAAAAGTTTTGTCCTTTCGTTTAAGCTTCATAGTTTTATTTATTTATTTTATGAAGTGTATCTAAAATTTGTTTAAAATATTCAGGTATTTCACCAGTGAAAGACATTTCTTTGTGTGTTATGGGATGTATAAAAGAGATGTATTTTGCCCACAAACATTGACCTTTAAGAAATTGAAATTGCTTTGATGAATTTCCGTATGTTGTATCTCCTAAAATTGGATGCCCTTTATGTGCCATGTGTACTCTTATTTGATGTGTTCGACCTGTTTCAAGATAAAATCTCATGTGAGTATATTTTTCAAAACGATAAAGAACTTCAGCGTTTGTAACTGCATTACGGGAATTTTCATAAACTACAGCCATTTTCTTTCTGTCTACAGGGTGTCTTCCTATAGGCAAATCAATTTTAAATTTGTCCTCTTTTATCTTTCCCACAACTACAGCTTCATACATTCTTTTAAAGCTATGAATTGAAATTTGTTCCGCAAGGCCTTGATGGGCTTCATCGGTTTTAGCTACAATTAGTAATCCAGAAGTATCTTTATCAATTCTATGAACGATACCCGGTCTTATATAACCGTTTATTCCCGACAGAGAATCACCACAATGATACATCAGAGCATTTACCAAAGTTCCAGATGAATAACCTGGGGCAGGGTGTACCACCATCCCTTTAGGTTTATCAACAACCAAAAGATAATCATCTTCAAAAACAATTTTCAAAGGAATGTCTTCAGGAAGAATTTCTGTTTTTTTAGGGCAGGGTAGCTTTACAGATATGTTTTCTTCTTTTGAAATCTTATAGTTCTTTTTTTGAGCTTTTCCGTTTACAAAAACATTTCCCTCATCCGATAGTTTTTGAACATAAGACCTTGTTTTTTCAAGCTTTGATGAAAGAAACACGTCTATTCTCATTCCATCATATTCAGTCTCTACACAGTAAGAAAAAGTTTCGTACTCGTTTTCAGGATTTATTTTATCTGCCATAACTGTTTATTCAGATAAGTCTGAATCAGACTTTTTATCATTATTCGTACTTGTTTTAAAAAGTGTTCTTTTCAAATTTGAAGATTTATTCTGATTCAAAGCTTTTTCATCATACAAAAAAATAAGATAAATAGCAAGCAATATTGCACCGATAGTAACAAAACAATCAGCAACGTTAAAAACAGCGAATTTCACAAATAAAAACTTAAAAAAAT
>JAZRPU010000245.1:0-4861 GCA_045649365.1 Eubacteriales bacterium
CAAGATATCCCACATAACTTCCCATTTCATATCCTGTTTTAGCAGCGGCAATATTTCCTGTAGCGGCACAAAAATCCACATAAGCCAAATATGCAGCATCAGCCGTCCAGTTCTTATCCGTTCTCAAGTATAAATACTCATCTTTAGATTTATCGGCAATAGAAGAATAAATATCTATACCAGAAAAATCCAAAGCTCCGTTAACGTTACTTATGAAAGTTTTTTGAGAAGAGTTATAAAAATCGTCTGTTTGCTTAACATCGTAAGGAATTTCAACAAATTCCACAGCAGTAGGTGCTATCATTGAATAAACGGGAAAGCTAACGCTTGTGGTAATTTTATTCAAAGCAGCAGCATATTTTTCAGCGGTAGATTTCGTTCCGTTAAACTGATTATAACCTTTGCCTTGGTACAAATAGGTGTACCCCATATTGTTTATTACCCAGCCGTGCTCGGGCTCTTCCGATACTTCTTCAGAAGATTCTTCGGAAGGTTGCTCACTTTCATTGCTTTCAAAAGAATCAGAGATTTCAGAATTTTCCGAAATTTCCTCACTCCCCAAAGAAATTTCTGACACAATAGCATTATTTGAACTATCACCAGAAATCTCACTCTGAAAAGAGCTGTTGCTTGAGCTTACGTCTTCGGAGGTATCTCCCCCATCACCGTTATACAGCTTTAAGAACAAAAAGCCGACTACAACTAAAACAATTAAAACAGCAACTATAACGACAATCTTAATAATTTTCTTGTTTTTTTGAGTCTTACCAATAGTATCTAAATCAAAATCTTGTTCTTCGTACATACTTTTCTCCGTTTTCTACAAAACAATTATACATGAAAAAAGCTCAAAAAGTTATATTGATTATCATTTGCTTTGGATTATTTTCCGTCAGAAGCGTCATCTGCTTCATCAATGTCAGGATAGATAGCTTTAGGAGAATCTTTTTTTTCGTCGCCTTTTTCCTCGCTATTCTTTTCCTCCGTTTTTTCAGAAGCTTTCTTTTCATTCTCTTCACGGCTCTTTGCTTCTTTTTTTGCCTTTATTTCATCAAGAGCTTCAAAGCTGGCATCTTCATCAAAGGCGCGTTCAAACTGTTCACCGTCCATAATCTCATTTTTAGTAAGATATTCAGAGATGAAATGAAGCTTATCCATGTTTTCTTTGAGAATTTTCTCCGCAACGTTATATGCTTCTGTAATTATATCGTAAATCTCTTTATCTATTTTTGCGGCAATAGCTTCGCTGTAATTTCGGGAGTTTGAGAAATCTTTGCCCAAAAATACTTCTTCATGTCCGCTTCCAAACACAATAGGACCAAGGTCATCACTCATTCCCAACTGTGTAACCATTTTTCTTGCTATGTCCGTAGCTCTTTGGATATCGTTTGAAGCACCGCCTGAAATATCGTGAAGAACTAAAGCTTCTGCAACTCTTCCGCCCAAGAGAACAGCGATTTCGCCCTTTAATTCCTGCTTATAAACGCTGTATTTATCTTCTGTTGGGGGTGAAAGAGTGTATCCCAAAGCTCTTCCGCTGGGAATTATAGATATTTGCTGAACGGGATTTTGAGTATCGATAAACTTTGTTACTATAGCATGACCTGCTTCATGATATGCGGTTGCACGTTTTTCGGATTCTTTCATTACTCTGGATTTCTTTTGAGGTCCAACCATAACTTTTATTATAGATTCCTCAATATCCGTCATACCTATGAGAGATTTTCCTTTTCTTACTGCAAGCAACGCCGCTTCATTAAGCACGTTTGCCAAGTCTGCCCCTGTGAAGCCCGCAGTCGCTCTTGCAATTTCTGTGAAATTAACTGTTTCTTCAAAGCTCTTGTTTCTTGCATGTACCTTCAAGATTTCTTCTCTTCCTTTTATATCAGGAACATTAACAACTATCTGTCTGTCAAATCTTCCAGGTCGCATAAGTGCAGGGTCAAGAATGTCAGGTCTGTTGGTAGCCGCAATAACAATAATACCACCTTGAGCACCAAAGCCGTCCATCTCAACGAGAAGCTGATTCAAGGTTTGTTCTCTTTCGTCGTGACCGCCGCCAAGTCCTGCGCCTCTGTGTCTGCCCACAGCATCAATTTCATCAATAAAAACAATACAAGGAGCGCTCTTTTTTGCTGTTTCAAAAAGATCTCTTACACGGGAAGCACCAACACCAACGTACATTTCAACGAAGTCTGAGCCTGAAATTGAGAAGAAAGGAACGCCCGCTTCACCTGCAACTGCTTTTGCAAGCAATGTTTTACCTGTACCGGGAGAGCCCATAAGAAGCACGCCTTTAGGAATTTTTGCACCGATTTTAGAAAATTTTTCGGAGTTTTTAAGGAAATCAACGATTTCTTTAAGCTCTTCTTTTTCTTCGTCAGCTCCCGCAACGTCCTTAAAGGCAACTTTTTCCTTTTCATTTTCACCAAGCTTTGTTCTTGCTTTGGTGAAAGCATTCATCCTTCCGCCAAGTCCTCCTGAACCACCTGCTCCGCCTGATGGATTAGATGAGCTTTTGGAAACCTTATTGATAAAGAAAGCCCAAGCTCCTATGAGCAGCAAGATAACTATAACGTAAGGAAGAAAAGAAACCCACCAAGGTATCGATTTCTCAACCTCTATATCATATTTAACTTCACCGTCTTTAAGATAAGGGTCTATTGTTTTCATAAACAGTTCAACGTATTTGACAGAATACTCAATAACCTTATCATCTTTCAGCTCCAGTTTAATAACGTTTTGAGCGTCTATGGTAAATTCCTTTACTTCTTTATTTTCAAAATGTGTAATTATGTCACTATAAACAACCTTTTGTGGTTCTTCAATACCCATGAGATACACACTTATTCCAAAGATTGCCACAATGAAAACTACATAAAAAATTAGTGTTTTAATGCTGCCTTTCATTAATTTTTCCTTTCTGTTGATTTTATCGATACATTGCCGATAAATCAAATGAATTACTTATGTTATTATTTTACCATGCAGAAATTAAAAATACAAATTATCAGAGATTTCTTTGTCTAAACAAACTGAAATATACAAGGGAAAATCCGATTTTTCTTTTGAATAAACTCTGTCATCCGCTCCTATGAGAGGTACAAATACAACTCCCTCATCATCACAAATTACAGGAATACGTTCACGAAGATATTTTGGTATTTTTAAATTCACAAGCTCCTTGTTTATGTTCCGCGTCATTTTGCGGCAAAAAATCTTATCACCCTCTTTTCTGCTTCTCACATAAAGAGCGCCTTTAATATTTTTGCCATTCAAAGCAACTTCTGTTGGATGCAATACAATCCCGTTATTGCTTTTGAGATTTATATATTTTTTCTCAATTCTGATTATTGCCTTTTCTAAAAAAGCCTTTTCTGTTATCCCATCTTCTATCTCGCTTATATCCGAAAAAAGAAGAACTGTATTTTCTTCTGAAACGCTTTTTTGAATTTCAGTTTTTTTAATGAAATTCACTTTCCCGTTTCTTACAATTGCTTTTATTCCAAAAGGAACGTCTATACATTTCTCCTCCCTTGACTCAATGCAAGAAAGAATTTGCTTTACATGAACAGCAGAAAGCCCCTCGCCTTCGGAAAGACCTTCGTATTGTTTACAGACATATCTGGAAGTCAACGACGGATGAAGAAGTGACAAATCCGTTTCACTTGTTATTTTATCCAATTCTTTATCAAAATAGTCTGAATCTTGAATTGCACTTTCAGAAAGTCTTAAAATTGCAGAAATATAATTTGAATTAACCCTTTCAAAAGCAGGAAGCAACGAATGTCTGATATAATTCCTTGTATAAGCTTCATCGGAATTTGTGCTATCTTCTACGAAAGAAAGTCCTTTAAATGAAACGTAATCCAATATATCTTCACGCGAACATTGTATAAGTGGTCGAAGATAAAAATCTCTTATATGGGGAATTCCTGCAAGTCCGGAAACAGACGACCCTCTTATTAAATTAAAAACCACGGTTTCAACCAAATCGTTTGCATGATGTGCTGTGAGAAAATAATCAATAGATTCTTTTTCTTTCAACTCATCGAATGCTTTGTATCTGAGTTTTCTTGCAGTAGCTTCAATTCCGCACCCGCTTTTTTCTGCTTCTTCAAGCGCATAAACACCGAAAGCATAAAAAGGAATATCTCTTTTTTCGCAAAAAGACTTACAGAACTTTTCGTCCTCATCGGCTTCTTGTCCTCGTATATGATGGTTAACGTGAACAGCGCACAAAGAAAATTGTTTTGTTTTGTTAATTTCCCTCATTACTTCAAGAAGCGCGACGGAATCAGCACCGCCTGAAAAACAAACACACACTTTTTTGTTTTCCAAAGAGATATTATATTTTTCAAAAAAACTCTTTATTCTATTCAGTATCAATGCTCTTCTCCGTGATGTTCCACAGAAACAAATCTGTAATTTTTTGCAAGCCATGCCAGCTTAACTGTACCTGTTGAACCATGACGGTTTTTTGCAACTATACATTTTGCTATTTCTATTTCATTTTCACCCATAGCTTCAGTAGTTTCTACGTTGTTTTCTCCTTCACCTTCGGTGTTTGAATCTCCATATTGTCCATAACTATCTCTATGAAGAAACAAAACAACGTCTGCATCTTGCTCAATAGAACCTGAATCTCTCAAATCATGAAGCTGGGGTAAGCTTTTCCCTGTTCTTCCGCCCGAGGCGCTTTGTTCACGACGGAGCTGAGAACAGAGTATCAAAGGAACACCCAAGTCCTTTGCCATAAGCTTTAATCCTCTTGTAATTTCTCCAATTTCCAAAACTCTGTTATCAGAATGCTTGTCTGAATGCATAAGCTGAAGATAGTCAATAATTACAAGCTTAAGCT
>JAZRPU010000246.1:0-11320 GCA_045649365.1 Eubacteriales bacterium
CCTATTCCTATTCCTATTCCTATTCCTATCCCTGAACCTATTCTTATCCCTATACCTATTCCTATTCCTATTCCTATTCTCTCTCTTGCGAGAGAGTGTGAGAGGGTAAAAATAATTCGGAATTCGTAATGCGGAATTGTGGATAAGCTGAAAGATGAGCTTTTTCACATTGTGTAGGGTTGGAGCTATGACTAATTCGTAATGCGGAATTCGTAATGCGGAATAAATGAAGCTTTTCTCGCTCTACTCAAAAAGCAAAATTTAATGTAATAATATATTATTTAATTATTATATTCAAAAAACAGATTTGCTTCATCTAATGTGGAAAAGTATATCCTTTAACGTATCAATAATTCCGAATTACGAATTACGAATTACGCATTAGTTATAGTTCCGCATTCCGCATTAAAGGAAGTTCCGCATTAGTTATATTCCGCATTATTTATAAACGTGTGATAACTGAAGGGTTGTATATGATAAAATTCAAAAAAAGAATGTATTCCGCATGATAAATCACGAGTAAATTAATATGGAAAGGGGAGATATTGTGGCGAGTTGTACGGACAAGTTTTTGGTATATATTGAAGAGATTGACGTTTTAAAAGAGCTTTCCGACGAAGAAATGGGGAAATTTTTCAGAGCGTTAGTGGAATTTGTAAGAACGGGAAAAGAGCCTGAATTTGAAGAAAAAACGCTTTATGCTTTCAGATACGTTACTGCTCACATTTTAAGGGACCAGAAAAAGTATAGAGAGGTGGTTGAAAAAAGGAGCATGGCGGGAAAGAAAAGTCAGGAATTAAGACGAATGAAAAGGCTTTGTGAGGAAAACAGCGAGGAATATTTATCAGATGAGGGAAATGGGGCAGAATTGAAAGAAATAAGCCTTGAGAACGCTGATTTAACCGAGCAAGGCAAATCCTTTGGCGAAAGTCAAAAAGGCGTTGAAGAAGAGAAAAGCGTGCCTGAAAGCAATTATAATAAAAAAGAAAACGCTGGTAGTGATAACCAATTGGTAGAAAAAGATAATATTCCGCGTAATGATAGGTCGGAATCAAGCGTGGGAAGTCTGCATGAAATTGGGTCAGAGTTACAAGGGGGAAGTCTGCATGAAATTGGGTCAGAGTTACAAGGGGGAAGTCTGCATGAAATTGGGCCAGAATTACAAGGGGGAAGCCTGCATGAAATTGGGCCAGAATTACAAGGGGGAAGTCTGTCAAAAGGGGCGATAAAAGAGGAGAAAGATAAACAATCAAAAGAGAATGAGAACACAGAAGGCGAATTGAAAAAAACAGAGCCACCCATTTATACAACTGCTTATTTCAGAAAAAAGTTTGAGGAATTTTGGGAATATTATCCTAAAAAACGAAATAAAAAAACAGCATTGAAAGAATATCTGGCTTTGCGCCCAACTGAAGAAGAACATGAAAAGATAATTAAAGCGTTAAAAAAACACAAAAAAACAGATGAATGGATTCGTGAGGGCGGGAGATTTGTCCCTCACCCCGAAAATTGGATAGCTTGCAGGCGGTGGGAAGACGTTGTGGAGATAGAGAAAAACAAATCGCATGGTATATCCTTGGAGGATTCCTTTTCTGTGGATGATTTTGTTAATGCGGCGGTGAAAAAAAGTGAAAAGGATTTCTTGAAAAGCACAAAATCACTTCTTTAAGTGAATAAAACATAATTTGGGGTTTTGTAAAATACCTTTAACCGAAAAAAGCATCACTAAAGGGAGAAATGTATCTTTCCAAGGGAGAAATGTATCTTACTCAAAGTAGAAATGTATCTTACTCAAGGTAGAAACACACTTTATCCAAGGGATAAATGCACCTTGAAGCAGTGAGCTTTAAATGATATGTTGACAAGCGGTTGCTTTTGTTATATAATTAATACCATTAAAGAAGTTAAGGAAAACGACATCGCAATTAATCGTTGGAAATGACGGGGGATAGCTTATGGAAGATATTTTAGAATTTATTCTTTCAATATTGTTTATGCCATTTGAATCTAAATACGATAATCTGGGAGTTAGAATCAATAAGATACCCAATAAGGCACTAAAAATTTTTTTAAAAGTGTTGATTATACTAATTCCATTTGCATTGATATTTGGATTATATTGCTTGTGTAGTTACGTCTTTAGGGGATATTGGATATAACAAAAGGACTATGACGCTTAAAATGTCATAGTCCTTTAAATTTGTGTGGTTCTAAATTGATGGCTTAAACGTTGTGAGATAAAAGATATCCGTTAACATAAATTGAGTAATCGTTATTATCAGAATTTGACGAAAATGCTTTGCAGAAATTCTTTATTTCCGCGGGGGCGTTGGCGTATGAAATATAAATCGTCTTTTCTCCCGAAAAAACATAAGCTCCGTTTTCAAAAACAATATCAGCGTTTTGGTTGTCGGTGAATGAAAAAACAGAATTATCATTCAAATCGTTATAGCTTGACCAACTTTTCCCTTTTCCCGATACAGACAAAATTTCAAAAGAAAAGAAAGCGGAATTTTTATTTGCATCGGAGTTTGAAGAATAAGACACAGAAAAACGGTTTTTATCTAATTCATTAACAACGGTAAAAGCAGAATTATTGTCAACGGTTTCTTCAATGCCCATTAAAATTACTCGCTGTTCTGTTTTACTGCAACCGAGAAGAAAACAGTCGGCAAGAAGTAAAAACACAAGTGCAAAAATACACTTTTTCATTACTTTCCCTCCAAAAAAATAATTGCACTGAAACTGTTTGTGTTCGTGGCTTTTTACATATATTTTTTGTGTTCGTGGCTTTTTTTACATCACTTTTTTGAGGCTTCGAGGGTATTGAGTAATAACCTTGCTATTGTCATTGGCCCTACGCCACCGGGAACGGGGGTGATATAAGATGCTTTTGCGCTACAGCTTTCAAAATCTGCATCGCCAACCACTTTTCCGCTTTCCAAACGGTTTATGCCCACGTCAATTACAACAGCGCCTTCTTTTATCATATCGCCTGTAAGGAAGCCCGCCTTACCGATGGCAACAACTATAATATCCGCATTTTTTGTGAAATCTGAAAGATTTTTTGTTTTTGAATGACAAATAGTAACCGTTCCGTTTCTTTGCAAAAGCAAGAGTGACATTGGTTTTCCAACAATATTACTTCTGCCTATTATAACACAATTCTTTCCGCTTACGTCAATGTTATATTTATCTAAAAGATGGAGTATTCCGCCTGGGGTGCAAGGCAAAAATTTAGCTTCGCCCAAAAAGTATTTTCCAATATTGCTTTCGGAAAATGCATCAACGTCTTTTTCGGGGGCGATTGTATCAATCACCTTTTTTTCGTCTATTCCTTTTGGAAGCGGAACTTGAACTAATATACCGTTGATTTTATCGTCATTATTAAGCTTATGTATAAGCTCTAAAACCTCATCTTCTGTGGCAGTAGCGGGAAGTGTAAATTCATAGCTGGTGATACCCGCTTCTGCACAAGCGTTTTTCTTGTTTCTGACGTATATTTTTGATGCGGGGTCATCACCCACAAGCACAACTGCTAATGAGGGCGCTTCTTCACCTCTTGTTTTCATTTCTTCTATTTGTGATTTGATTTTGGCTCTTATCTCTATGGATAAAGCTTTTCCGTCCATCAATATGCTCATAATTTTCTCCGATGAAATTTGTACTTTAAAAATAAAACTATAACTAATTCGGAACTATAACTAATTCGGAATTCGGAATGCGGAATTCGGAATTGTGGATAAGCTGAAAAATGAGTTTTTCCGCCTTGGATGAAGCAAATCTGTTTTTGGAATTATTTAATATATTAATTCTACTAATTATTAAAATTTGCTTTTTGAGCGGAGCGAGAAAAGCTTCATTTATTCCGCATTCCGCATTAAAGGGCATTCCGCATTAAAGGGCATTCCGCATTAAAAAACTCGCAATAACAATATTACAAAGTTATTCGTCGTAACCGTCGTTACCTTCTTCACCGTCTTCGTATTCGTCGTCGCCTTCGGCTTCTGACAATTCACCGAAAGACTCGTTTGAAGCTTCGACGGTATCAGAAAGTTCCTCTGTTGTGTCGGAAATTTCTTCTGCTTCTTCTGCGATATCAGCGCTTTCTTCTGATTCATTGGTTAATTCGGCTTCTGCCATAGCTAATTTAAGTTCAGAAAGCTCGGTTTCGTCTTTATCGTTCTTCTTTTTAAGATAAATGAAAAGAACAACGCTTGCAATAACAAGCAATACGCTTAAGTAAACAAAGGCTTTCAATCCGTCTTCTCTTGCTGTACCGAAAATATCCAACGGGTCATTTTCCACAAGTCCGCCAAATATCATACAGCTATCTGTACGGAGCAATTCAATAAACGCTCTGCCTATGCCATACCAGAAAAGGTAAAAACAGAATATCTGACCGTTGATTTTCTTTTTTCTGTAAAGAATATTTGCAATAATAAAACCTAAAACGTTCCAGATAGATTCATATAAAAATGTGGGGTGAACGTATTTGATACCGTAAGGGGTTTCATAATCGGCAATAGACATTCTGAAAATGAAGTCTTTAACTCCGTCAGAGCTTCCGTAAGCCTCTGCGTTGAAGAAATTACCCCATCTTCCAATGGCTTGCGCTATCATTACAGCGGGAGAGAGAGCATCAAGCATTCTAAAGCAATTGATTTTTTTTATGGCGCAATAAACCAAAACGGTAATAAGCCCAAAGGTAATACCACCGTATATAGCCAATCCGCCATCTCTCACCCCCAAAACAGCTTCTTTAAAGGAGTCAAAGCGGGAAAGGTTTGTGAGAACGTAAAAGGTTCTTGCACCAATGATTCCCAAAGGAAGCGCAAAGAGGGCAACGTTCATCGTGTGGTCTTCCACGATGCCCTCGCTTCGTTTTGCACGAATCATGAAATACATATATGCCACTATCATGGCAAACACAATAATCAGTCCGTACCAATAAATATAAATAGGCTCTTCTGACCCGAAAAGCTTTCCTAAATCGAAAGCGGCTCTGTCAACAACGTATCTGCTCTCAAAAAGCCCCGGAAATCCAATAATATGTTTCATTAGTTATCTCCTTTTTGCTTGGGAACGACTATGGAGATAGCCATTCTGTCTGTTCTGTAATTTTCCTTAAAGCAACGTTTAACGTCTTCATACGTTGCGGCGGCAATATAATCTGCCAAATCAAGCAAATCCATACCCTCGAAAATCAAGGATAAAAAGGTAGATACAATTTGCTCTGTTCCGTCAAAGCATGAAAGCTGGGCGGCATAAAGCGATTTCTTCGCTCTTTCAAATTCCTCTTCAGTAAAGAAATTTTCATGGCGGGAATTGATTTCTTGCTTTATTTCATCGTAAACCGTTTCAGGCTCTTCACCCGACCCGCTTATACACACCATGGCAACGTCACGAAACGCTTCGTAGTTTGCGCCAAACTTACCGTTAATGAGTCCCGCATCGTAAAGCTTGCCGTAAAAGTCGCTGCTTTCGTCAAAAAGCAAAGTAAGCAATATATTATTTTCTACGAAAAATTTATATTTCTCATGCGGTGTTTCAGGGTGACAAAGCTTTAATCCGATGTTATAAAGGGGGATTGCCACGTCAAGCTTTTGAACAACGGTTTCTGCCGCAATATCCTTCATTTCGCTTGGGAAAATGCGTTCAACTGCCATTTCCTCATCGGGAGCTGTGAGAATCTCGTCGGCTACTTCAAGCACGTCGTTCATTTCAATATTTCCGCTTATGCAAAGCACCATATTGGAAAGGTTATAAAAATGCTTATACGTTTTATGAAGTATTTCGGGGTTTATCTTTGCTATAGATTCCACCGTTCCCGCGATATCTATTTTAACGGGATGAACTTGATAAAGGGCTGACAGCATATTGAAATAAACTCGCCAAGAGGGAAGGTCATCATACATCTTTATTTCCTGACCGATAATTCCCTGCTCTTTAGCTACGGTTTCGTCTGTAAAATATGGGTGTCTTACAAAATCGAGAAGCACTCTCAAGTTTTCCTTAACGTTATCCGTTGCATAAAAAAGATACGCGGTCTTTTCAAAGGAGGTATATGCATTTGCGCTACCGCCGAATTTGGCGTAACGGGAAAACGTATCTGTTCCGTCTTCGTTTTCAAAGAGCTTATGCTCCATAAAATGTGCCAATCCGTCGGGGAGTATAGTTGGCTCGCTTTCCCCCTCTACTTGAAATTTTCTGTCGATTGACCCGAATTTTGTGGCGAATACCGCATAGGTAGTGGTGAAGCTTTTGGGGAAAAGATAAATATCTAATCCCGATGAATGCTTTGTATAATAATATTTTTCGCCCAATCGTTTATTTTCTCTGATTTCCATTTATTGCCCTATTCTCCTTTCAAAAGATACACGGTATCTAAAACAAGGCGATTTGCAACCTCTATCACTTGTTCTTTTGTGATAGCTTCCACTTTATCCGCAAAATCCTCGGGAGTGGATATCGGTCCGTCGGTGTACAAGCGACGGACCGCGCCCCATGAAATAACTCCGCCCAAGCTATCCGTTACCATTTTAAATGAGTTTACAAGGGAACGTTTACCGTTTTCCATTTCTTCCTCGGAAATATCCCCTGTTTTCATTGCTTCAAGCTCACCTAAAATTGCGGATTTCGCTTTTTCCGCGTTTGCGGTTTCTATTCCGCTGGACACGAGCATAACCCCTTTAAGTGCGGTATATATTGGTCTGCAATAATAACAAAGGCTCAATTTTTCGCGAACGTTCATAAAGAGCTTACTTGTGGGGGAAGAACCGAAAATATCACAGAAAAGCTGGATTGCCAACAGCTCTTCCTCGGTTTTTGGGGTATGGTTTGCGCGGAATCCCAAAATAAGCTTTCCTTGGCTTACGTCAAAGGATTCTTCAACGGTTTTCAATGCTCCCGCACTTTTTACTGTGGTTTCTGACACAGACGTTCTCTCCCCTTGTGGGAGCATAATATTTTTCGTGATATATGATTTTACTTCCTCATGGCTCATGCTACCCGCATAAAATATTTCTATGGGATATAATGAGAACAGTTTTTTGTATGATTCCATAAGGGTGTCACAAGTTGCCGACTCTACGTTTTCTATTTTTCCGTTGGCGTCTAATGCAAAAGGCTCGCCCTCACACATTATCTCCGTACATCTATCGTTGGCATAAGAAGCTTTATTATTTATTCTCTCTCTCATGGAATCAATGAGATTCTTTTTCTCGCGTTCTACAATTTCAACGTCAAATTTTCCGTCTTTAAGGTATGGGCGGAACATAACCTCGTTCAAAAGCTTTGTGCCTTCGTCAAAAAGGTCTGTACCGTCATAAGCGTATTCATTATTTATAAGCGAAAGCTCAAAAACAACTATCTGATATTCTCCACGCTTCTGAACAAAAGAGTTAACCGACGCGGAATAAAGGTCAGCCATGCGTTTGCCTAATTCCACCAACGATGGATATTTTTCACAGGCGGCAGTAAGCACGTCGGTCAAAAGCGAAAACTCCGATGCGGTTTCTTCACAAAGCGGCGTTATTACGTTTATTGTAAGCAGATTCGTTTTGAATCTATCGGTTTTAAGGCTATTGAGCCTTATCCCGTTTCCTATTTTTTCAGAAATATAGTTAAGTTTTTCCGACATGGCTTTCTCCTGTTATAGTTTTTACCTTCTACTTTTCTTTCCTACTTTTCTTCTTTGAGAAGAAGAAAAGGTAGCAAAAGAAGAAACTTCCTACTTTTCTTCTTTGGAAAGAAGAAAAGGTAGCAAAAGAAGAAACTAATTTTTGACTTGACAAGTGATGTTGACTACACGTTTTATGAGGGTTAAGGTAATTGTCACAAGTGAAACTACATGTTTTATGAGGGTTAACTAATCGTCACAAGTGAAACTGCACGATATTTGCAAGCTGAAATAATCACAAAATGTGATACAACCCATATTAAAAATAAACGTGTATTAACGTATTATATCTTATTATTGTCAATGAAAAATAAATTAATTCTCTGTTTTATATATAAGTGCAACAGCGTGGGCTGAAATCCCTTCGCCGCTACCTGTAAAGCCCATCCACTCCTCTGTAGTTGCTTTAACGTTTACGGGAGCGTGGGTCAAGTTTTCAATGTTAGTCTTGATTTGTTCGATGTATGGGGCAATTTTAGGTGCTTGCGCCACAATGGTGCAATCTATGTTTCCAACAGCGTAACCCTCTTTTTTCAGAAGATCTACTGTGTGGGAAAGAAGCACCATGCTGGATATACCCTTGTATTGCGGGTCTTTGTCGGGGAAATGCTTCCCAATATCTCCGAGCCCCGCCGCGCCTAATAATGCATCACAAACCGCGTGAAGCAATACGTCGGCATCTGAATGTCCTAAAAGTCCTTTTGTGTGCGGTATATTAACCCCGCCAATAATTAAATCTCTGCCCTCTGTGAGCCTGTGGGCATCATATCCAATACCTATTCTCATGGTTTATCTCCAAGCTGCATAACTAATTCGGAATTCGGAATGCGTAATTCGGAACTTTCTTTAATTCGGAATTCCGAATTAAATTAAAGTTTTCCTTGCTTTTTAAGTGAAACTATAGCTTTTGCCATAGTGACGTCATATTCCGTTGTAAGCTTCATGTTTTGCGGGCCGCAATCGATATAGCTTACTTTAAAGCCTGCACGTTCTACCATAGAAGATTCGTCTGTAAATTCCACGGAGTCCTTTTTTGAAACGCCATAAGAGGCAATATACACTTTTTTCAAGAACGTTTGAGGCGTTTGAATGGAAAGCAGATACTTACGTTCGGGGGTATATACCATATCTGCTTCTTTGTTACAATATTTAATCGTGTCAGTAGTACTTGTGCAAGCGCACGCGGCACCGGTGACAGCGCATTCTTCAATAATTTTATCTATTTGTTCAGCAGTTATAAAAGGGCGCGCGCAATCGTGAACGGAAACAATATCCGTTCTTCTTGACGTGGCTTTAACGCCCTCAAAGGAAGAATCAGCTCTGCTTTTTCCACCTTTTGTGTATATGAATTTTATATCGGGGTGCTTTTCGGCAAAGGGGGTCACTTTTTCGCGGAATTTGTCTTCAAAATTAGATACAACTACGATTTCATCAACGTATTTTGAAGAGCAAAAGGCGTCAAGCACCATCTCGAAAAGAGTAACGCCACCTAATTTTATAAATGGCTTTAGCACTTTGCCCATTCTCGTTCCGCTGCCCGCACCGAGAATAACAGCAGAAACGTACATTTTTTTAATCATAAACTTGTCAACGATAGGAGGGATTCAATTTAGAATATACTTTAATGCGGAGCTTTCTTTAATGCGTAATGCGGAATGCGTAATGCGTAATGCGGAATGCGGAATGCGGAATAAATGAAGCTTTTCTCACTCCGTTCAAAAAGCAAAATTTAATGTAATAATATATTATTTGATTATTATTTCCGAAAACAGATTCACTTTATCTAAAGTGGAGCTTTCTTTAATGCGGAATGCGTAATGCGGAATGCGGAATAAATGAAGCTTTTCTCGCTCCGTTCAAAAAGCAAAATAATATATTAATATATTAGTTGACTATTTTACAAAAATAGATTCACTTTATCCAAAGTGGAAAAACTCATTTTTCGGCTTATCCACAATTCCGAATTCCGAATTAGTTATAATTCCGCATTCCGCACTCTGAATTATTCAAATCCCCCAGAAATCAGAAATTATAACCGAGAGTAAGTGCTTTTTTGTTATTTTCAGCTAACTTTGGTTTTTTCTTTGCGGTTTCGCCAACAACACATTCAACGAAGAAATCGAAGTCGAAGAGCTTGGAAACCTTCATGAGTTGACCGAGCATGATAACGTTTGCACCGCCAACCAAGTCGTTTTCATTAGCCATAACGGTAGCGGGAATGTAAACAACGGTGATGTCAGTTCTGTCGGTTTTTTGAGAAACCAAGGAGCTGTCAACGAGCACGATACCGCCGGGAACAACCTTGTCGATAAACTTGTCGAAAGAAGGTCCGTTCATAGCGATAAGAATGTCGGGTTTAGTTACGAGAGGAGAGCCGATAGGCTCATCGGAGATAATAACGCTGCAGTTTGCAGTACCGCCACGCATTTCAGGTCCGTAAGATGGGAGCCAGCTTATTTGTTTGTCAGCCTCCATGCCTGCAAGTGCCAATTGTTTGCCTGCGAAAAGGATACCTTGACCGCCGAATCCTGCAAGAAGTAAGTTTTTCATTTTCATATCTCCTTTCTTATTCTGCGGTAACGTCTTTGTAAACGCCCAAAGGATATTGCTTCATGGAGTTTTCTCTGAGCCATTCAAGAGAAGCTTCGGGAGAAAGTCCCCAGTTTGTAGGACAAGTGGAAAGTACTTCAACGATAGTAAATCCTTTCTTTTCGCCTTGGAGCGTGAACGCTTTTTTAATAGCTTTCTTTGCGGCGCGAACGTTTTTAACACAGTCAACAGCAACACGTTCTGCATAAGCAACACCGTCTAAAGTAGCGAGCATTTCGCAAACTTTGATAGGACTACCTTGAATTTCTTTTTTACGTCCATAAGGTGAGGTTGTGGTTACCTGACCCAAAAGGGTTGTAGGAGCCATCTGTCCGCCTGTCATTCCGTAAACACAGTTGTTTATGAAAATAATTGTAACGTTTTCGCCACGCGCTGCAACGTGAACGGTTTCAGCAGTACCGATAGCGGCAAGGTCACCGTCACCTTGATATGTGAAAACGTATTTATCGGGTAAAGCTCTCTTAACGCCTGTTGCAAGAGCAGGTGCTCTACCGTGGGGAGCTTCAATACAGTCACAGCCGAAATAATTATATGCAAAAACGGAACAGCCAACGGGAGCGATACCGATTGTATCACCTTCAATGTTAAGCTCGTCAAGTACCTCAGCTACAAGACGGTGAACAATACCGTGAGTACAACCGGGGCAATAGTGAAAAGGAACGTCCGTAAGTGCTTTAGGTTTATCAAATACTACCATTATTTTGTTCCTCCTTTGCTGATTCTAACGATTTCTTCTAAAACTTCATCGGGAGTGGGGATAACGCCACCCGTTCTTCCGTAGTGATATACGGGTTTCTTGCAGCTTGTTGCTACCTTAACGTCATCTGTCATCTGTCCCATGTTCATTTCAAGAGATAAGAATGCATCAACCTTGTCAGCATAAGCTGCAAGCTCCTTGGAAGGATAAGGCCAAAGGGTGATAGGTCTGAAAAGTCCAACCTTGATTCCCTTTTCACGAGCCATATTGATTGCTGTTTTTGCAATTCTTGCTGTTATACCATAGGAAACGATGAGAATATCTGCATCGTC